>CANRAK010000027.1 GCA_947628575.1 uncultured Clostridia bacterium
AATGAGAAGAGTAGGTACTGTAGAACTACCACAAGATGCATTTATTACAGTATTAAAAATAGACGAATAATACAAAATTGTGTTGAATTTTGTTTATATATAGTATAAAATCTATATAGAGGGTGAACGTATGAAAAAAATTGGTTATATATTATTAGTGTTTATTTTAATAAACATAATGAGTAGCTT
This sequence comes from uncultured Clostridia bacterium, assembly GCA_947628575.1. Taxonomy (GTDB): domain Bacteria; phylum Bacillota; class Clostridia; order TANB77; family CAG-465; genus CAG-465. The sequence continues at coordinate 190 of CANRAK010000027.1, forward strand.
TTGTATAGCAGATGTATTGGAAGAACAAGAGCCAAGAGAAGGATATTTTGAAGATTTATTTACATATGAAGTAAATAATGACGGAGCTAAAACATGTACAATAACAGGCTATGGTGATGTTTATACCAATATAATACCAAATACTATAAATGATTATACTGTTACAAGAATAGGTGATGGTGCATTTAAAGATAAAAGATGTATGTTTGGTTCAATAATATTACCAGATACAATAAAATCTATTGGAAATGAAGCTTTTTCAGGATGTACACAAATTAAAGAAATAACATTTGGAGATAGTTTAACTACATTAGGAGATAGTGCCTTTTTTAATTGCACAAGTATAGATAAAATTATATTTAATAAAAAGCTTGAAAGTATAGGAAATAATGCTTTTTCAAACTGTATTAAATTAGCTAATGGTGTATTTGTTATACCGGAGAAAGTAAGCTATATTGGAGAAAATGCTTTTAAATCTTGTCACTTGCATAGAATAAAGTTTGATTACACAGAAGCACCAAGAATAGAGGAAAATACATTTTCTGGATGTACTGATACAGAAATTTTAGTACCTAAATATGGTGTTGGATATACAAGAGAAAATAATTGGCCAGATGAAAAAATAGCTGTATTATATGGGGATATAACAAAGGATAATGTCGTTGATGCAGTAGATGCTATAACTATACTTACATTATTTAAAAATAAGTCAATTAAAGATGATGATATGTTAGTTGGTGATGTAGATGATAATGGTGTTATAGATGCTGTAGATGCAGCTACTATACTAGCAAGATTTAAAAATAAAAAGGGAACTATAGGAAATACAGATTAAGATAAAATTTAAGGAGTATTAATTTTTAATACTCCTTTTTGCTCTTTAATGTAATAGATTTACTTAAGAATATAAGTATAAAAGTAATTATACTAAATAATAATACACTAAATATTAAAGCTTGAAAGTTAGTAGTTGGTATATTAATTAAGTTAATTATTGCGTATGCACTAAAAAAGCAAATAAGTGGTTTTACTAGCCATTCAAAATATCTAAACTGTATGCTTGAAGCTTTTAAGAGCTCATTTATACTCATAAGACCGTTAATATATTCACTAGTATATATTACTAGTATATATCCAAATGAACCAAGATAAGGTATACCAAAGTATATTAGTGTGATAGATATAATAAGGTCAATAATATTTATCTTCATTACATTTACCTGTAAGTCTAGACCTTTTAACATACTATCAACAATATAATCTAGATATATTATACAAATTAGTGGTGTAAGAATTTTTACATAGTATGATACTTCATGGTTATTGTATAGTTTAAAACATATTAAATCAGAAGAAAGATAAATAATAAAGGATATGTATAAAGATAGTATAATTGTAGTTTTAAATATTTTTTCTGTTATTTCTTGAATTCTAGTTATGTTTTTTGAAGCAAAGTATCTTGAATATTCAGGTAATAATAACGAGGCAAAGCTATTAATAAATATACTTGGCATTAATATAAAGGGTAAGGCTATACCATGAATAAGTCCATACCTAGATAATGAGTATTCATATGAATATCCATATTTTTGCATTCTTAAAGGAATAAGTGTGTGTTTTATAGTAGAAAGACCTGAACGTATAAAAGATGTAAAAGAAATAGGTACAGATATTTTAAATATATGAAATATTGTAGATTTTTTATCTGTTTTCTTGTCACTTTTATATACTCTAATATCTTTTCTACATAGCATATATGAAAATATAAAAGAAATTAGCTCAGATAGTAGTATACTAATTGCAAGAGTCTTATATGTTGGAAACTTTATATATAGTAGTGCTACTATTAGAGTGGATTTTACTATGTGTGTTAAAAATTCAGTCATAATTGGTTTTTCTACTTTTCTTAGTGCATTAAAATATGCACAAAAACAAGATGTAATTGCTATAAAAGGAAGAGAGAGAGAAAGTATTATAATTGTATTAGTATCTACAATCCCATTAAGAAAAATTTTAGATATTTTATCTTTAAATATAATACTAAATATACATACTATAACTGAAATAAGTCCGCAAAATTTACAGCCAACTTTAGTTGAGTAAGATATAGTAGAATTTTCACTTAATATATCACTTTCAGATACTATTTTTGTAATAGCAAGTGGTATTCCAAATAGTGATATTGTAACTAAAAAATTAAACAGATTAGTAATTAGAGAAAACGACCCTAAAACTGTTGTACCTATTTTATTTGTAATGTACACATTAGTTATCATTTCAACTATATTAATAATTGCTGTAGAAAACGTAAGTAAAATTAAGTTTTTTATAAAACGAGATTTTAGTTGCATTTTTCTAAGTCATCTAGAGTTTTAAATGTATATCCATCGTTTTCTAAGCATGTTAAAAATTCATCTAGTATTTCCATATTAGTCTTTGATGTAGAGTGAAGTAGTATAATTGCACCATTATGTACTCTGTTAAGTAATGTAGATAATGCTTTTTCGTGTGATGGTTGATTATCCTTTTCCCAGTCTACATATGCCAGTGACCAAAATATAGTCTTATATCCTAATGATTGTGCATCAGATAAATTTTGTGTATTGTATATTCCTTGTGGTGGTCTATAGTATTTACTCATATCCTCACCAGTAATCTTTTTATATAGTTCTTCAACTGGTTCTATCTCAGCTTTAAAATCTTCAATAGTAGCCATTTTTGACATATTAGGATGTGTTTTTGTATGATTTCCAATAATATGTCCTTCATCATGCATTCGTTTTACAGTTTCAGGATTTGATGTAAAGTAATTACCTACAATAAAAAACGCAGCTTTAACTTTATGCTTTTTTAATGTATCAAGGATACTTTCTGTATATCCTGCTTCATATCCAACATCAAAAGTAATGTATACTTCCTTTTTGCCTGTATCACCAATAAAATAACTGTCATATTTTAATAGTTCTTCTTTTGAAGCATTCCCTTTAGGTGGTTCGTTAGCATTACTAAAAGATAATCCCCAAGAACCATTAGAATCTGCAAATGTAATACATGATATTGTACAGATTCCTACTACTAATATTGCTAAAAAAGATAATAATATATTTTTCTTTGTAATTATATAGTACATTTTATCACCTTAATTAATTATATTAAGTAGAATAAAAATTATTATTGTAAAATGTAATATAAACTATATTTTTAATTATATGTTTAATATATTTCTTGTTTATGATAAAATATAATATATATTAGGAGGGTTATATGTATATATACGTAATTAGACATGGACAAACAGATTGGAATAAAGAAAAAAGGCTATTATCTTTAAAAGACTTGCCTTTAAATAATACAGGAATAGAGCAGTGTAAAGAGGCAGAAAAACTAGTAAAAAATCTAAATTATGACTTGGTTATATCTTCACCTATGATAAGAACAAAACAGACAACAGAAATTGTTAATAGTAAGAAAACGCCTGTAATTTATGATGATAGAATAGTTGAAAGAAATGCAAGAAGTCTAGAGGGAGCATATGTATCTACTTTTGATTATACAGCTTACTGGACAGTAGGAAAAGATAAAGAGTTTGATAGTGAAACAATAGAAGAATGTCAAGAAAGAGTATATAGCTTTCTAGATGAGATAAAAGAAAAGTATAAAGGAAAAAATATTCTACTTGTTACACATAATGGTATATGCAGAATAATATATACATATTTTAATGGATACCCAAAAAAGAAGAATATTTTTAATAAAGGGCAAGATAATGCACAGATAAAGATATACGAGATAAAATAAAGATAAAATAATAAAAAAGAAAATAATAAGAAGACACCAAAATGTGTCTTCTTAAATTTTACGCTAAAATATCTTTTTGCTTTTGTGAATTTTTACCTATTGAACATAATGAGAAGTCATCACCATTATATGTGTATCCAATTAAAGAGTTATCACTTTGACTATGTAATAGCATATTGGCTATCTCTATATTTTCTTCATCCCACTTATTTTTTCCAATTACGTCGTTATATCCGGATATATTAAGAGATAGATTAGCTCCAATGTTTTCTATATACTCAACTAGATAATCTGCCTTCTTAATTTTATACTTTTTATTAAATGAAGCATCTCTTTTAGCATATTTGAAACTATCTGTATGTATAATAACGTTTTTCTTGGCAAGTAATGATACTTTTCCATCAATACATAAGATAAACCATTTATTTTTAGAATTATCTAGTATTATAGTTGCATTTTTTTCGTTAGTAGTAATAGGGTTAAGCTTAACATTACTTGTATATAACGTGTTATTTAATATAAAGTCTTTTACTTTTGGATAATTATCTAGGTTAATATTCCTATTTATATCTTTTAAATATTTTTCTTTTTCATTATCACTTAACTGTTCAAAAAATTTAGTCATTTTTTCCTCCTACATCGTGATTATATCAGAAGTAAAGCTAAAAGTCAAACGTAGTAGACATAACTTAAAAAGTGATGCTTGAAATTATATTCTCAATATAATATAATAACTATATTTGGAAGGTAGATTACTATGAAGATAGAAGGAAAAGTTGCTACAATAATTTTTAAAAATGATACAAATAATTGGACAGTATTACTAGTTAAAAATAACAAAGAATATATAACATGTGTTGGTGATACTGACGAAGTAGATGTAGATGATGAACTAGAATTTGAAGGCGAAATGGTAAATCATAAAGTATATGGTGAACAATTTAAGTTTTCATCATATAAGAAAATACTACCTAGAACTTCATCTGCCCTTATTTCATATATAGCAGATAATATATCTGGAGTAGGTAAGAAAACTGCTAGAAATATAGTTAATGAGTTTGGAGAAGATACGGTTAATATAATACGATTTAATCCAGATAAATTATATGATGTTAAAGGTCTTAATGCAGATAAAATTGAAAGAATGACAGAGTTTTTTAATACTGAATGGGAAAAATGGAATACAATAGAGTTTTTAAGTCAGTTTCAAATATCTACTGTAGTTGCAAATAGGATATATCAAGCAGTTGGAAAAGATACTATAGATATTGTAAAAGAAAATCCATATAGTTTACTTGGTTTTATACGTGCTTTAGATTTTAAAGTAGTAGATGAGATAGGAAGAAAACTAGGAATAGCATTAAATAATAAAGAAAGACTAGATAACGGTATAATCTATGCAATAAATAAGATAACTGAGTTTGGGCATACTTGTGTAGAAAAAGAAAATTTAATATCATACTGCATAGAATTATTAGAAGTTGATGATGCTGAAATATCTCAAGCAATTACAAGACTTGTACTAGATGAAAAACTATACATAGATAAGATAGATATGAAAGATATGGTATTTAGACAGAGTATGTATAAAGCTGAGGAGAATATTGCAAGATGTGTAGTTGAACATACAAGACAAGAAATAAAAATTAAAAATTTAGATAAGCTAATAGATATGGTTAGTAAAAATAACGATATTGCTCTATCTTTAGAACAGCAAAATGCTATATCAACATGCCTTAGTAATATGATATCTATTGTAACAGGTGGTCCTGGTACAGGAAAAACGACAATAATAAAATGTATTATAGATATTTTAGAAGAGCAAAAACAAGACTATGTACTATGCGCTCCTACAGGTAGAGCTGCTAAAAGAATAACACAGACTACAGGTAAAGAGGCAAAGACATTACATAGACTATTAGAAATTTCTAAAATTGATGATAATGATATAGATATGTTTTTAGATTATCAGGTAAAGCCAATAGACGAGGCTGTAGTAATTATAGATGAAGCTTCAATGATTGACGTTATGATGATGAATAATTTGGTAAAAGGTGTAAAGCCTACAACTCAGATAATTATAGTTGGAGATGTAAATCAGCTTCCATCAGTTGGAGCAGGAAGTGTATTAAAAGACATTATTTTATCAGATATTGTTCCTACTGTAGAACTAAAACAAATATATAGACAAAGTGCTAAAAGTGATATTATAGTAAATGCACACAGAGTAAATGACGGAAAATATCCAGAGTTTAAGTCTAAAGATACAGACTTGTTTTTTATACCAACTAAAACAATAGAAGAGACTGTAGCAGAAATATCTTCACTTGTAACATATAGACTTGAAACGTATACATCATTAGATATATTAAAAGACTTACAAATACTTACACCTGTTAAAAAAACAGAGCTTGGAACTGTACAGCTTAATGAAGTTATCCAAAACATTTTAAATCCTAAGTCTGATACTAAAAAGCAAGTGGAAGTATCATCAAAAATATATCGTGAAAATGACAAGGTAATGCAAATAGTAAATAATTATGATAAAAAGTATTCAATAGAAGGTAAATTTTTTGAAGGTATATATAATGGAGATATTGGATATATTAAGTCTATTGATACAGAAAATGAGAGACTATATGTTGAGTTTGACGATGAAAGATTAGTAGAATATGATTTTGACGAGCTAGATCAGCTTGAACATTCTTATGCTATTACAATACATAAATCGCAAGGAAGTGAGTTTGATTTCGTTCTTCTTCCAATATTTACCGGATATAAAAAGCTACTTACAAGAAATTTGTTATATACTGCAATGACTAGAGCTAAGAAAATGCTAATTATAATAGGAAATAGAAATGTAATTAATTATATGGTAGATAATCTAGAGTCAAAAAATAGAAAAACTGGTCTTAAAGAAAAATTAGAGAAATTATTATATGCTAAATAAAAAAAGTATAATTTTACTATTTTTTTCAAACAATAAAGTTAGATATGTTTGAGGTGGTAAAATGTATTCTACTGGAATAATAAAGAAAATAGATAATTTGGGAAGAATAGTACTTCCTAAAGAGTTAAGAAGAAAACTTAAGATTAGAGAAAATGATGAGCTGGAAATGTATTTAGAAAATAATGATTCAATAGTACTTAAGAAATATTCAACAATGCAAGACTTAAAGAAAGATTGTATACTTTATGCAGATGTACTAAGCAAAGAAACTGACCTTAAAATACTATTTACAGATAAAGAAAAAGTAATAGTAGCTAAAGGAAAAAATACATCATATTTAGTTGGAGAAGAAATATCTGAACGTCTTATAGAGATAATAAATGAAAGAATGGTATACAACGTTAATTCTTCTACAATAATTAAGATACTTAAAATAGATGAAGAAATATATCCTAAGATTATTGTACCATTAATAGCAGATTCTAAAAGTATAGGCTCCATTATTTTATTCTCAGATAGTAGCACTAAATCATTAAAAGATAAAGAGTATGATATACTAAAGTTTATTTCTGCACTTATTACTCAAAAGCTAGAAATATAATTTTACATTTATGTAACAAAAATTTAAAAAAAGGAATATTTGAAATTTAAAATATTTCTTTTTTTTTACATATATGCTAAAATTTAATTGTAATGTTATATTTATGGAAAGAGTGTTGGTATTAGTATGGATGAGAAAATTAAAATAATTAGAGAAAATCTAAGTGGAGACTATGCAAGTGACATAGAATTTCTAAATACACTATATGAAGAGGAAACTAGTACAATAGAAGATGCTAAAACAACAATCGAAGCAATAAATATAGTAATAGATGAATTAAATAAAGAGCAAGAAAAATTAAAAGAAGATGAAAATAAAGAAATAGAAGAAGATGTAGAAAAGTCAGACAAAGAAAAAGAAATAGACCAAATGATAGGAAATTTACTAGAGCATATAGATAAAGAAAGTGATGATGAAGCATTAAAGAGTATAGAGGAAATAATTCCAAAAATAGAAGAACTAACAAAGAGTGATGATAAGATTATATATTGTAGTTTTAAATCTGAATTTGAGAGAAATCTATTTGAAAGAATTTTTGCTGGTGAGAAAAATGTTGTAGCAACTCCATATTCTAATGATGTAATTTATATTATATATTCAGATTTACTACTTAAAAAGAAAAGACGTACTGAGGCTATGGAAGCATTAGATAGAGCAATATATTGGAACTTTTTAAGTAGAGAAGCAAGAGAGAGAAAACTAGATTTATATTATAAAAGAAAAGAGATAGTTAAATATCTAGATACTCTAAAAACACTACAAATGATATCTTATACAGTAGAAGATATTGCAGATTGTTATAATAAATATGCTTTTATATTTAATGATTTAAAAGATACTAAATCTGCTTATGCTATGTATAGATTAAGTTATAGTTATTACAAAAATGAAGATGTCGCAAATATAATAACTAAGTTTGAAGAACTAGACCCATCATTAAAAGAAATGACTTCTGAAGAAATTATAAAGCTAGTTGAGGATAATGAGGTAACTATTGGACCAAATAATAAGATAGTAAAAGCAGAAAGAGACATTGCAACATATTTTATACAAAATGGTATGATAAATGAGGCAAAAATAATGCTTGAAAATGATTATTATATGACAAATGATTCAGAAATAGCTAATTTATATAATAAGCTACTTGAGTTAGAAAATACTATAAGTAATACTAAAAATGAAGAAGTAGTAGAAGAAAAAGAAGAAGTAGAAAAACCTAAGAAAACTGCAACAAAGAAATCTACAAGTACAACTACTACAAAAAAATCAAGTGCTAAAACAAAAAGCACAACTAAAACAACAAAAACAACCAAAAAATCAGAAACTAAGAAATAGTATAAGAGAGAGAAATCTCTCTTTTCTTAATATCAAAAATAATTATTTAAAAAATGCAAAAAATATATACAATTATATGTTATATGATATAATAATGTTGGTTATAAGAGGAGAAAAGAAGATATGTATTATAAAAATGAAAATGGAAACTTAGTACAATCAGATAAATTAAATGCAAGTGTTGCTGTACTAACTTTAGATGAATTTAAAAATGAGTATAAGAATATGAATATAAGCGAAGAATCATTATCTCTTTTAAATAAGAAGTCAACATATTCAAATAATAGATTTGAAGTATATGAAGATTGTAGTGTAGCATGTATAAGCATTTTAAATCAGTATAAAAAGTCTAATAGAATTGCTATGTTTATACGAAAAAATATACTTGTTATAGTAATACTTGAAGATACAGATGGATTTGCTGTTAAAACACTAGAAGATTGTATTAAAATTACAAGTAGTAAGTTTTCTGTAGAGAAAATTATAGCGTCAATTTTAAATAAGACTATCTCTACTAGTATAGATATAATAGAAAAATATAATGACCTTATACTAAAAATAGAGGATAAGATAGTAAATAATAAAACAAACAAAAATATAAATCATGATATGTTTATGCTAAAGAAAAGACTAACATATTACTTTAAATATTATAAATCATTAATACGAATATTAGAAATGCTTGAAGAAGATAATAATGATATACTAGAAGATAGTGAGTGTAGAAATTTAAATATTGTAGATATGCGTATAGAAAGAATAGCAAATGATATTGAGTATCTAATAGAAGACTTAAAGCATGTACAAGATTTATATGGTGCATCTTTAGATTATGTCCAAAATAATACAATGAAAGTGTTTACAGTTGTAACAACTATATTTTTACCACTTACATTAATTACAGGTTGGTACGGTATGAACTTTAAATATATGCCTGAGCTTAGCTATAAGTACGGATATATATCAGTTATTGGAGTATGTATTGCAATTGTAATATTATGTATTATTTTCTTTAAAAAGAAAAAGCTTATGTAGGGGGAATATATGGTATTTTCAAGTTTAACTTTTTTATTTTACTTTTTGCCAATTGTACTAGGAATATATTATATAGTTCCTAAAAAATATAAAAATCTTGTGTTATTTATAAGCTCAGTTGCCTTTTATTTTTATGGTGAGCCTAAATTTGGAATATTAATGGTAATATCTATATTATCTACATATATACATGGAATTTTAATTAAAAAATATGAAAAGCATAAAAAGAAATTTATGATTTCATCTATAGTTATTAGTTTAGGATTACTTGTATGCTTTAAATATACAGATTTTATTATTACAAATATTAATAGCCTAGTAGGTGGAAATATTAATCTTTTAAGATTAGCACTTCCAATTGGTATATCATTTTATACATTTCAAATGATTAGTTACATAATAGATGTATATAAAGGTGAGGCTAAAGTTCAGACAAGCTTTTTAAAGCTTGGAACTTATGTAGCATTATTTCCGCAGCTTATAGCAGGACCTATTGTGCGATATACTACTATTGAAAAACAATTAGATACAAGAGAGCATTCTTTTAGTAATTTTTCTTATGGTGTAAGAAGATTTGTTATTGGTCTTTCTAAAAAAATACTTATTGCAAATGTTATGGGAGACTGTATTAATGTATTTAATAGTTCAACAGAAAAAAGTGTATTATTTTATTGGATATATGCAGTAGCTGTAACACTACAAATTTATTTTGATTTTTCAGGCTATTCAGATATGGCTATCGGACTTGGTAAAATGTTTGGCTTTAGTTTTCCAGAAAACTTCAATTATCCATATATCTCTAAAAGTGTAACAGAATTTTGGAGAAGATGGCATATAACACTTAGCACGTGGTTTAGAGATTATGTGTATATACCACTTGGAGGTAATAGAGTAGGAAAATTAAAATGGTTAAGAAACATACTTATTGTATGGTTTTTAACTGGACTTTGGCACGGTGCTGCATGGAATTTCATAATATGGGGACTACTATATGGATTATTACTTGTAATAGAGAAACTAGGACTATTGAAAGTTCTTGAAAAACTACCTGCTTTTTTAACTAGAATATATGTAATGCTTGTAGTAATTATTGGATTTGTTATATTTAATGGTACAAATGTAATAGATATACTTTCAAATATAAAAGGGATGTTTGGACTAAATAATGTCCCAATTGTATCTAAAGAGAGTATATATTACTTACTAAATTATGCTAGTGTAATTATTATTGCAATTATTGGTTCTACACCAATAATAAAGAATATTTTAACAAAAATTAGTAAAAAAATACCTAAAGTAATTAATACTTTAGAGCCTGTTGCTTTATCATTACTTGTAGTTGTATGTGTAAGTTATTTAGTTGATGGTTCATTTAATCCATTTTTATATTTTAGATTTTAGTGGAGGGTTACTTATGAGTGAAAGAGTAAAGAATATAGTAATATCTATTCTTTTTATAGCTATAATATTTTCAGTATGTATAATAAATATAGTATTAAAAGATAAAGATATATCTATATCTGAAAGAAGAACATTAAAGCAGTTTCCAAAACTAAATGCAACTAATATATTAAATGGTAACTTTAATGATGAACTAGAAACTTATGCTATGGACCAATTTTTGCTAAGAGATAATATGCGTAGTATAAAGACAATTATAAAATTAGATATATTAAAACAAATGGATAATAATGACTTATTTATACAAAACGGAATAATATATAAATTACTGTATCCATTAAATGAAAAATCTATTTTAAATATATCAAATAAAATGAACTATATATATAATAAATATCTAGCAAATAATACCAATATATATTATACAATTATCCCAGATAAAAATTACTTTTTAGATGATAATACTAAATATTTAAAGCTAAACTATTCTAATTTGGAGAATATGTTAAAAGAAAATGTAAATAGTAATTTTAAATATATAGATATTTGTAATAGCTTAACAATAGATAATTATTATAGGACAGATACACATTGGAAGCAGGAAGATATATTAGAAACTGCAAAAATAATAGCAGATAATATGAATATTAAAGATAAACTAACAGAGCCATTTAATAAAAAAGAATACACAAATTCATTTTATGGAGCATATTATGGTCAATTAGGGAAAAATATATCACCTGATAGTATTAATTACTTAACTAATGATATAATAGAAAATGCAAAAAGTTATAATTATGAAACACAAAAAGAAGCTAAAGTATATGATATAGATAAAGCAAATAGTTCAATGGATAAGTATGATTTATTCTTGTCTGGTGCAACTCCTTTAATTGAAATACAAAATAGCAATGCTACACAAGAAAAAGAGTTAGTTATATTTAGAGATTCTTTTGCAAGTAGTATAGCACCATTATTTACACAAGCATATAGTAAAATAATACTTGTAGATACAAGATATATTTCATCAGATATTCTAGAGGACTATATAGAATTTAACGAAAATCAAGATATACTATTTATGTATAGCACACTAATTATTAATGATAGTGGAGCATTAAAATAAAATAAGCCTAAATTATTAAACAAAACGTTTAATAGTTTAGGTGCTTTTTTGTAATTATTGTTTGTGTTGTTTGAGATAAATTTAAATTAATTTTGTAATATAAATAAAAATATCATTTCTTAATAAGTTAAAAATAAAAATATAATTTAAATTTATATTTTTTAAGTATAAAATTAGATTATATTAATAAGGAGGGAAAGTATGAAAAAATTAAAAATATTTACATGCTTTATACTAATGTTTGTACTATTTTGTAGTATGAATGTAGTTAGAGCAGAAATTGTAGATTATCAGCAAATTCAAGATAATTGGGATTATTTTACAAGTGCACATCATTCACCAGGAATATATACTGGTTATACATGCCCACATTATGAAAAATATCCTGCATGGGAAGGAAATCCAGCATCTTTTATGAAACTTAACGATGGGACTGATAGACCTGTATATTGTGTAGAACCATATGTTACTGTTTCAAATAGAGATTTAAGATATCCAGGCTATGTAGGTGGAGAAATATCCAGTGTTATAGATAGTACAGTAAAATATAAATTTACTATGGAACAATTTAATAGAGTACAATTATATGCATATTATGGATATGGATATGGCAACCATTGGGATGATGGATGGTATGTTGCTACGCAACTTCTTATTTGGAAAACAGTAGATACAGATATAGATATTGGTATTGCTAATTCAAAAAGTGCCGCATCTGCTGGTAATGTTAATAGAGATTATTATAAAGCATATGAGGACGAAATAAGAAGATTAGCTGATGCACATAATGTAGTTCCTAATTTTAACATAACTCAAGATTTAATATATGGTAAAGTTAACACCTATACAGATATTAATGGCGTTTTCGGAAATTATAACATAATAGGTACAACTAACTGTAATGCAACTAAAAATGGAAATCAAATATCTATATCACCAAATGGCGTAGGTGAAATAGAAGTAAGATTATGTAAAGGAGATCAAAATGCCAAAGGAGCAACTATGTATTCTCTTGCCGGTTATCAAAACGTTGTTTTAAAAGGTGAAGTACCTGTATTTGCTACAATTAAAGCTAGAGCTATAGGTGGTAAGATAACTATAACTAAACAAGATATAGAAACTGTAGTTAAGCAAGGTGATGCAGAATTGTTTAATGCAGTGTACACTGTTAAAAACAGTTCTAATGTAGAAGTTGCAAGACTTACTATAGATAAAGATAGTTTATCAGCAACTACTGGGTGGCTTCCTATAGGAACTTATACTATTACTGAAGTTACACCTTCAAAAGGGTATAATTTGTCCAATGAAGTATATACTGTAAATATAACTGAAGAAAGGCTAAGAGTATCTCAAAGTTTTCCTGTAACTGTTACTGAAAAAGTTATTAAAGGTAACATACGTATACAAAAAAGATTACAAAAAACAGATTATGATCCAGAAATAGCTTTAGTTGGTGCGCAATTTAAAGCTACACTAAAGTCAGATACAAGTAAGGTATACTACTCAAACGTATCAGGTGAAGATGGAATATGTGAAATAAATAATTTACCTTATGGAACATACGAAGTTGAAGAATGTGTTGTTCCAGATTCTGCACTAAAAGTAGAAAATTATACTGTGTTTATTAGTGAAGAAGGAAAAACATATGAAAAATCTGGAGATAATAGAATAATAGATGTATCTAAGAAAATAACAATTAAAGTTAAAAAATTAGATGCAGATAAAAAAGCACAACATCCAAATGATTATACACAAGGTGATGCAACATTTGAAGGTGCAGAGTATACAATTTGGAGAGATGAAGATTTAACAGATAAAGTTACAACAATAGTTGTAGATAAAAAAGATGAAGATGGATATTGGTATGCTAAATCTGGAACTATGAGAACAGGTACATACTATGTAAAAGAAACTAAAACACCAGAAGGCTACAATATTGATCCTAAAGTTTATGTATATTCAAAAGATAATAGAGAGCAAACAGTTGAATTAGTACCACTTGAAGATACTTCTGTTGAAAAAGTAGAACGTGGTAGTGTATCAATAATAAAATACGATGATGATACTAGCACATCTACTGAAAATCCAGCAGTAAATGCTAAATTAAAATTAAGACTTGATTCTGCTACAGAAGAAATAAAGGATGAAAATACATTCTATGCTACAATAAATGAATATGGATTTGCAGAATTTATAGATGAAGAATGGATAGTTGATCATCCAGACGAAAAGTATACTATACCTTATGGTCATTATACTATAACTGAGGTTGAAGGTGGAGAAGGCGGAAATACACACTTCTTTATGGACCCAATAAAAGTATATGTAGATAAACAAACATCTGAGACATATAATATTGTTGGAGAAACAGAAGTAGATATGTTCTTAAGAATACATAAAACAGATTCAGTTTCAAATGAGGCAGTAACAATAGCAGGAGCAAAATATAAAATATGGAACTGTAAAGATAATGATTGGGTAAAATTAGAATCACAAGTTGGATACTTGGATGAGTTTACAACTAATAAAGATGGATTTATAACTTTACCACAAAAATTAAAACCAGGAAAATATATTGTATATGAAACAAAAGCACCAGATGGATATTACTTAGATAATAAATATAGAATACCAAATGACGAGGATGATTTAGGAAATTTAGAAAAAGGTGGAGTTGAAGTAGTAATAGATAAAACTGCTACAGGTCTAGCTGTAAATTCACAAACACCAAAATATGACCTATATTATGATGTAAATATAGCAAATAAACCAAAAACAGTAAAATTAAAAATAGATAAAAAAGGTGAAGTACTTGTTGGAGTAAAACAAACTGCTGAAAAAGTAGGAGAAGATGTTGTATCTGTAGTAACACCTATATATGAAGAAAGAAATATAGGTGGAGCAAAATATGAAATATATGCTAAAGAAGATATAAAATCACCAGATAAAAATTATACTTATGTATCAAAAGGTGAAGTGGTAGATACTGTAACAACAAGTGTAGAAGGACCAGTATTATCTAAAGAATTATATCCAGGTGTATATGGAATAAGAGAAATTGAAGTGCCAAAAGGATTTTTAAAGGATACAAGCTTAGATGACAAAGAATTCGAATTACTAGCTGAAGGTGACGATAAAGTTGAAGTAACAATAAAGTCTATATCATTAGATGATATTAGACAAAAAGGTCATTTAACTTTTGAAAAAGAATTTAAAGAATCAAAATATATTGTATCAGAGGAAAAGCCAAAAGCTGTATTTGGAATATATGCAAACGAAGATATAAATGCATATGATGGTAATGTATTAATTAGAAAAGATACATTATTAGATTTAGTAACTGTAGAAAAAGGACAAGTTGCTCAAAGTGATTTAGATATGCCTGTAGGAAGTTACTATTATAAAGAATTAATGGTAACAAATGGATATGCTAAAGATATGCAAATTCATAACTTTACATTTGAAAATCCAGATACAACTACAGAGGTTGTTGAAATTAAAGGGGATAAAATAATTAATGACGTTATTACTAAAAACTTATATTTAATTAAATTTAGTGCAAGCTCATTAATTGAAGCAGAGAAAATAAGCTTAAGTGATAGAGATATAGATGAAAGTATGCTAGAAGATAGATCTATAGATTACTTGAATTTATTAAGAACTATGACAGCAGAAGAAATAAAAGAATATTTATCTGATGAAAATAATATTCAAGCATTAGGTGGAGCAGAATATGGAATATTTGCAGATAAACAATGCACAAAACCTGTAAAAGATGCTAAAACTAATGAAGATTTAGTAATTGTAACAGATAATAAAGGCTTTTATGAAGTT
>CANRAK010000028.1 GCA_947628575.1 uncultured Clostridia bacterium
TTGTTATTGTTTTTGTGTTTGTGTTTCATATTTTTTCTCCTTTAGATAAAAAAATTTTTTGAATATATTCATGATTAAAATTTTTTGAATAAAATATATAAGATTAAAATTTCTAGAAATAAATTTTTCTTATAATGATATTAATTATACTCATATTGAACACGCTTGTAAATAGCTTTTTACCTTATTTTCGTAGCACTTTTTGTATGTTACAAAATGTTATCTAAATAGTATAAAAAAATAGGGAAACATTGTATTTAATGTCTCTCTATTTACTATTTTTTTATTTTAAAAATTGCATATAAATTCATTAAGTAATTTATCTGCTATATTTTTTGTCTTATCCTCTATATCCCTTAAAGGATTATACTCTACTAAATCTAATGATTTTATTTTATCTTTATGCTCTATTATTTTATCTGCTGCAATAAGTGCTTCTTTTAAGTTTATTCCATCTTTAGCTGGCACAGATACACCAGGCGCAATTAATGGATCAATAACATCTAAGTCATAACTAATATGTATACCATTAGTTCCATCTCCAGCTATTTTTATAGCTTCTTCCATAATTGTATCCATACCTTTTTCATGTATATCATCAGTTGAAAATAATGTAACTCCTGCATCCTTTATATTTTCAATTTCTAATGGGTCTATATCTCTACCACCAACTATTACAGTATTTTTATAGCTATAATGTATACCATTATGGAAATCTACAAGTTCTTTCTTCTCATAGCCTGTTATTGCAGCAAGTGGTAAACCATGAATATTACCTGTTATAGTCGTATCAAATGTATTAAAATCTCCGTGTGCATCTATCCATATAATCCCAAGATTTTTGTTTCTATTAATTGATGCTAGAGCAGATGCTATAACTAAACTATGATCACCACCAAGTGTAATTGGGAAATTTCCTTTATCTATTGTATTTAATACTACATCATATACTTTTGTATTAAATTCATTAATTTTCTTTAAGTTTTTCTTTTTATTATCTTTTTCTTTTTCCTTATTTTGCTCATCAGCATAGATTTTATATATATTGTTTATTTTTTTATTTACTAAATTTTCAGTTAATTTATCTGGTCCTAATGCTGCACCCTCTACAGAAACTCCTAAATCTGTGCAAGCATTTATTATATCTATACTACTCATTTTTCTCCCTTCTATTAATTTTCATGTCGTTTATCATAAGCGGCTAAATACTTTTCAGTATACTCAACATCAGATATACAAGGTAAGTACTCAGTTCCATATTTTTGTCTTGTTTCTCTTCCTTTACCTGTTAATAATATAATTGTTGGTTTTTCTTCTTTTTCCGCATTTAATACTGCATCTTCTATTGCTTCTCCTCTTTCTTCAATTAAAGCATAGTTATTTGTATATTTTTTTACATATTGCGCTATATCATTAGATATATCTATTACAGGCTCTGCTCCAGGGTCCTCAGCAACAAGATATACAAAATCCGAGTTCTTTCCTGCGACTGTTCCTAAATCTTTTCTTCTTAGTAAAGCTTTCTTTCCAGGACATCCAAAAATAGCTACTACTCTTCTATCTTTATATTCTTCCTTAACAGATGAGAATAATTTTTCAAAACTTAGTTTATTATGTGCATAGTCTACAAGTATTATTATTTTCATATCTTTTGTATGGAAAACTTCCATTCTTCCACTTGACCTTGCTATTTCTAAGCCATGTTTAATATTTTCAACTGGTATATCCATAAGATATGCAGTAGCAATAGCAGCTAGTGCATTTTCTACATTAAATAGTCCTGGCATAGTTAATTTGAAAGTATCATCATATGATGGTGTATGCACTTTAAATATTGTATTAAATCCTTCTTTTTGAATATCATAAGCATAAAAATCTGTATCTTTATTTTTCATTGAAAAAGTAAATACACGTGCACTATCACGTCTAGCAACAGCAAGAGTATTTAAAGCTAAATCCGCATCCATATTTACAATTGCATTCTTTGTATTTTTAAACATCTTCAATTTAGATTTATAATAATCGTCAAAATCCGGATGCTCTATTGGACTAATATGATCTTCACTTATATTCATAAATATTCCAATATCAAAAAATACATCTGCTACTCTATCTAATTTTAAAGCTTGTGATGAAACTTCCATAACTACATTTTCCATTCCTGAGTTTAATGCGTTAAAGAAATGTTTATGTATATCATAAGATTCAGGTGTTGTAATATGTGATTCAAAATTCTCTACTCCATCATAAGTATCTATAGAAGAAATTACTGCTGTATCTTTTTTATTTACACTTTTTGAATATTCGTCTAATATAAATTTAATATAATATGTTGTAGTAGATTTTCCTTTTGTTCCACCTACTCCAATTACATTAATACTCTCACCTGGAAAGTTAAAATACATAGCACCAAGGCATGATAAAGCTTTTCTAATATCATTTACTAAAATACAAGGCATATCTATATCATACTTATCTTCTGCAACATATACAAACACACCATTTTCTACAGCATCTTTTAAATACTCTAATTTAAAAGATGCACCTTTACAAACAAATAATGTATCTTCTTCTACTTCTTTAGAGTTAAATGAAACTAGATTAACTTCTTTTTCTAATATATCTTCACATTTATATTTATCTTTTAATAAATTTTCATTTTCTAATAATTCTATATACTCTTTTACACTATACTTATCCATATATAACTATCTCCTTTTAACAATATCGATTATACACTATATATAATGCAAAATCAAGGCTATATAGATACACACAAATCCACAAATTCAACATGTTAAAACACGAAAATTCACAAAAAAAAACTAACAGCATTATTCGCTATCAGTTTTGTTGTTCTTTTCGTCAATTTCCTTCTTTTTGTCTTTTAATCTTTTTATTATACTCATATCTTTTATTAGCAAGTCGTTATCTATTCCCTTGCCAATCTCAATTTCAGGCTTTCTATTTCCACCGTGATAATCGCTACCAACAGTAGGAATTAAGTCATACCTTTTACAAAAACTCATAAATAATTTTTTATCGTTTTTTCCATTATTTGAATTATAAACTTCTATACCACATAATCCAGCTTTTGCCATCTTTCTCATAAATACTTGCAATGAATTACCTCTAAGGCGTAAACTTTTAGGATGTGCTAATACTGGTACTCCACCATATTCTACGATTTTTTTAGTAAGTTCAAATGGGTCAAGCTTTTTTCTTTTTACATAGTTTTTATTTCTATGGTCTAAATACTTACCATAAGCCTCCTGTGGTGTTTTAGCATAGCCTAACTTGTGCAGTGTAATAGCTATATCAAAACGTCCAACACTTCTTCTATCTCTTGCACTTTCTAATACATCTTCCATACTAATTTCGATACCTTGTTTTTTTAGCTGATTTAAAGTATGAACTACACACTCATATCTTTCCATTTCATATTGGTCTAGTAATTCGCATATACTATCGTCTACAAAGTATGCAAGTAAATGACAAATATGATTTTTTCCACTTTGATAACTTGACATGTCTGAACCAATTTCTATGCCTGGTATTATTTCTATATCGTCGCCAGCTATCTTTTTAGCCTTTTCATAAGAAGATATATTATAATGTTCTGTAAGAGAAAGAACTTTTACCTTATTTTCCTTAGCTTTTTGTATAACTTCTTCTATAGAATCAAATCCATCTGAATAATTCGTATGAACGTGCAAATCTATATATTTACCTTTCATAGAACTACCACACTCCTTAGTTACATAGTGTTAAAATTCATAACTCTGACCTCATATTATCACGTATAAAAATAAATGTCAACAACATTAAAATTACAAAAAGAAAAAATAAAAGTTACGTATAAATCAGTGTAACTTTTACCACTTATCATCTAGTTTTCTTTTTTCAAGTTTTAACTTTTTAACTATCTCATAATCTGAAATACATAAATTATCTTCTATTCCATGTCCTATTACAATTTCAGGTTTCCTATTTCCACCGTGATAGTCACTACCAACAGTTGAAATCAAATCATACTCTTTGCAAATATCTAAGTAATACTCTCTTTGTTCCTCGTTATTATTGCAATTGTATACCTCTATTCCTTTAAGACCAGCTTCAACTAAGTCTTTAATAAAGGGCTCTCTTCTTTCATCGACCATATGTAAACTTTTAGGATGAGCTAGAACTGGCACTCCTCCACACTCTATGATTTTCTTTACAAGCTCTGTCGGATTTAATTTTTTCCTTTCTACATAGTTTTTGCCTCTATGGTCAAAATACAGACCATAAGCTTCTTGTGGTGTTCGTGCGTATCCTAAATATGCAAGTGCTATAGCTATATCAAAACGACCTATACTATTTCTATTTCTTGCAACATACATAACATCCTCTAAAGATATATCTACTTTATTCTTATGTAATAGCTCTAATGTTTTAATAACGCATTTATATCTTTCAAGTTCATATTCATCTAATAATTTACATATACTAGGTGAAATAAAATAACCTAAAATATGGCATATACTCTTTTTAGTATATCCATAATATGACATATCCGCTCCAATTTCTATACCAGGTATGACTTCAAGGTCATTTCCAGCATATAACTGAGCTTCATAGAAAGAAGATAAGTTATAATGTTCAGTTAATGATAAAGTTCCAACATTATTCTCTTTAGCTTTTTTTATAATAGTATGTATATCATCAAAGCCATCAGAGTAGTCTGAATGTACATGTAAGTCGATAAATTTATCTCTCATTATTAACCATCTCCTTAATTAAATTTAATGTACATATATATATCAAGAATAACCATATCTTATCATAGGAACAACTTCGTGTCAAGGAAAAAGGACTCATACAGTTTTATAGACAGAAAAAAGCTTGAAAATTTTCATTTTCAAGCCTTTTTCTATGTTTAAAATACTTTTAATTGAGACTATAAAATTACATCTCCATTTTCATTTGCATTAGAAGCCTCATCCATTATTCCTGCTGCATAAGATTCTTTTATAATACTATCAATCTTATTTTCAAGTAATTCTTTATCTTGATTTTCTGCAAGAACCATCTCACTTAATAAGATGTTTTTAGATGTTGCAAGCATTTTCTTTTCTCCTATAGAAAGTCCTCTTTCCATATGTCTATGAGAAAGCTCTCTTACAACTTCTGCTACTTCTAATATGTTACCTGATTTAATCTTTTCAACGTTAAGATTATATCTCTTACTCCAATTGACATCATGAATGTAAGGATCCTTAGGTTTTTCAAGGACATCAAATACTTTGTCTGCTTCTGATCTTTGAGAAACTTCTCTTACTCCTATATCGTCAACCTTATTTGTTGGAACCATTAATTTCATTCCACCAATAGGCATTTTAATGATATAGTAATCATCAACATTACCAAGCATTTCTTTTTCTTCAATTGATTCTATTGTTCCAGCACCATGCATTGGGTAAACAACTTTATCGCCTACACTAAACACTAAACATTCCCCCTTCTATATTAAATCTAAGTAATACATTTATATTATACCACAATTTTGCCAAAAAGTAAAGGAAATGAATTTTATTTTAGGGTAATCGGCTTTAATTTCCACCAAATCTTCTGTTTCTTTTTATGTATTCTTCTATAGCAATATCTAGTTGTTTTTCGTCAAAGTCTGGCCACATCACATTTTGTGGAAAATATAATTCTGAGTATGTAGACTGCCAAGTTAAGAAGTTGCTAAGTCTATATTCATTACTAGTCCTTATTATTAAATCTGGATCAGGAATATCTTTTGTATATAGATAAGAAGATATAAGCTCTTTAGTTATATTTTCTTGTTTTACCTTTCCTGATACTACGTCTTTTACTATATCTTTTACTGCTTTAGTTATTTCATCTCTTCCACCGTAATTTAAGCAAATACCTAATACCATTTTACTATTATTTTTAGTTTTTTCCTCTAGTTTAACAATGTTTTTCTGTAGCTTTTTATCTAGTTTAGATATATCGCCATATACTTTTATTTTTATATTACGCTCATCATTTTTTAAAAGTAATTCTCCTGTGAAATTAAATAATAAGTTCATTAAAAATTTAACTTCATTTTCACTTCTTTTCCAGTTCTCTGTAGAGAAAACATAAAGTGTAAGATATTCTAAATCACAATCATAAGCATAATTAATAATTTTTTTAACTGTTTCAAGGCCTGCACTATGTCCTTGTGCTGGACTTAATCCTCTTTCTTTTGCCCATCTTCTATTTCCATCTAATATTATACCAATATGTTTTGGACCTCTTTCATCTATTTTCATAAACACCTCTTAAAATATTATAAATCATAAAAATAAGTTGCTTCTAAATCTGCTTCATGTAGTAAAAGAGCTAATGGATACTTAGTATAAGCAGCGCCTATTGTACTATATAACTCTTTTGGCTCTGTAAAGCCCATATGCCAACGTATACAATACTTTTCTTCGCTAGTAAGTTTAATATACTCAGAAAGCATCATAACAGATTTTTCGCCATGTCCATAAGGTATTGTATCTTCTACTGTATAATATGGTACTTTTACCCATTCTCCATATTCATTTTTTGCATTCCTATAATCTACCTTATAATAATTTACTTTACAAATATCATGAAGTAATGCAATAATTTTTAATGTATCATCTGAAACAGATAAATCTATACAACAATTGTCTACTTTTTTACTTAATATTTCATATACCTTCATACTATGCTCTAATAATCCACCCTCATGTGAGCCGTGAAATCTTGTACTAGCAGGTGCTGTATAAAAATCTGTTTTATCTATAAAATTTAATAAATTATCTATTCCTTCTCTATTTGTACTTTTTATTAATTCAATAAATTTTTCCTTCATATTTCCCCCTTAGCTTTCTCTATCTTTTATATATAATGCAAGATTTAGTAAAAACTCAGATTTATCTCCAAAAATTCTAATACTTGTCATAGCTTCATTTATTACATCATCTAATATTTCTTGTGCTCTTTCTATTCCATATTTTGTAACAAATGTTGCTTTATTTTTTTCTCTATCATTTCCAACAGGCTTACCTGTTTTTTTACTATCTCCTATTTCAGACAGTATATCATCTTTAATTTGAAAAGCTAATCCAATATTTTCAGCAAAATTTGTTAACACTTGTAACTCTTGATTTGAAGCTCCTCCAAGTAAAGCACCAATTCTAACTGCCTCTTTAATTAAAGCACCTGTTTTATTTCTATGCATATATTCTAATTGTTCTAACGTTAAAATCTCGCCTTCACTAACAGTATCATAATATTCTCCTGATAGCATATTATCTTGTGCTTTTACAAATTCATTTAATGCCATAATTTTCATACTAATTTTCTTAATATCTAATTCTTCTCTTAAATCATCTGTTATAACGATATTAGCATAATTAAATAATGCATCCCCTGCAAGCAGTGCAGTACACTCGTCATACATTTTATGATTAGTAGGCTTTCCATGTCTAAAGTCATCATCATCTATACAAGGCATATCGTCATGGATAAGTATAGCATTATGTACCATCTCCATACCTATTGCAAATGGTAAGCATACCTCATAATCTTCAGTAAATAGTTTACATGTAGCAAGCATAAGTATTGGTCTTATTCTTTTTCCTCCTGCAAGTAAACTATATCTCATTGCCTCTTTAAGTCTTTTATCATAACTATTTTCGTCAAGAAAAAAGTCGTTTAATTTATCATCCATATACTTTTGATAATTTTTTAATTCCTCTTTAAAATTCATATTTCCTCCCAAAATCTACATCATATTTATATAATCGACATATTAATTATACCATTTTTTTAAATTTAAGTATACAAAAAATAGTGAACTAGAAAAATTTATTTTCCAGTCCACTATTTATTAAAAATTTCATATTAAGGTATTACGCTCTTTTTACTGCTATTTGTCTAATCTGTGCATGCATTCTGCTTTGATATTTTTTAAACTTTTCTTTAGTTATTCTCTTTTTAGGTAAAGTTTTTGTTTTATGCTTTTTATCTTTATCTAGTACTGCTACAACTTTATCTTTAGTTATTGATGGTTTGTGCATATCTAATACAGCTATTTTAATCATATCTGTTAGTTTATATTGTTTTAGTACTTTTAGCATATCTACTTTAGACATTCTAGCATTTTCATTAATTTTCTTACTTACTTGTTGTAATATTTTTTCTTCTTCAGTTTTTGCTACATAATTTGGTTTTGTATAAGTATATATATCCATTGTAAATTTATTTACATTTAAGTTTTTAATACTTGATACTTTTACTACTTCCTCTTTTTCTTCTTTTTTATCTTTAACAACTTCCTCTACTTTTTCTACCTCTTCTGGTAATGTAGTATTCTCATCCTCTTTATTTGTTTCTTCTTCAACTTTTGGTTTTTCAGTTTCTACATAGTTACCATCTATTGCAATATCCATTTTTAATATAATATATATATCTGAATATCTTTCCATTGGAGTAATTTCAAGTTCAACTAAATCTTGATTTACTTGATAGCCATTTGGTATACTTACAATTTTATAATAATATAATCCATAAGGTATATTAGTTATAATTATTTTACCATTCTCGTCACTAGTTAAATTATGATTTGTATATTTGAATACATCTAAGTCTTTTATATTATATAATTCACCTTTATATTTAAAGTATAGTTCAATTTTAATATTTTCTACAGGGATGCTGTCATCTTCAACATATTCAGTTTGTGAAGTTTGTCCTCTGAAGTTAAGTACCACCCTAGCATCAGTTAAAGGTATTTCATCTTCATATATATTTATTTGTTCCGCTGCATGTATGTTTTTACTCATACATACTAACATTGTAAAACTTAATAATATAACAGCCCACCTTTTCATTTTGACCACCTCTTCATACTTATATTATACCACAATTTCAGCGTTATGTTAAGTTTTTAAGTAGTGTGTAAAGCTATATATCTAGTATTTTTGGTACTTTTTCTATTACCACTTTTTCAAATAATTTATATCATATTTTTATAGCTTAAATATTTTTATGTAATCTTTTACTTAAAATTTAATCATTAAATTGACACTATTTTTGTTACATAAATTTAGGACGAGTATGAATTTTAGCATATTTTAGCGTTGGTTTTTAACATAATTTTTAAATATTACATTTTTGTTACAAATTCATTTTTGTATAAAAAAACAACTCTAAAATAAGAGTTGTTACATATTGTATAATCTAAATATATTTTGTTCTTGTAGTCTTTTAAGTGTCTGATTTATTATTTTAGCTCTTCTTTCACCTATTCCATCTACATCATCTAATTGTGCAACTGTTGCATTACATACCATTTGTAGTGTGCCAAAAGAATCTATTATTTTCTCTATTACACTTACAGGCATTTTAGGTATTTTACTTAATACTCTATACCCTCTTGGTGAAACATTTCTATCTAAAAGCTCTGTAGTGCTATCTGATTCATATCCAAGAATTTTTATTATTTTTTCAGAATCAACTAAACCTTTTCTATCTAGCTTTCTAATTTCTTCTAAAATAGCATCCTCAGATTTTTTATTTTTTCTTTTACTTGTTACCATATAATCTTGAATTATTTGTCGTTCTTCTTGCTCTACATTATCTATTAATTCTATAAGTTGCATATTAATTAGTGTACCTTCATTACCAAGCTCAATAATATTTCTTTCAACTTCAGATTTAAATCTCATTATCATTTCACTTCTATATATTGCATTAGCTACTAGCTCTAAGTAAACCATATCATCAAATTCATGTTCAGTAAGTACCCCTAACATATGGTCAAATACTCTTTTATATTTTTCTAGTGTTTCTAGCATTTGTGTTGCTTCCATAATAACTGTTTCAATCTCGTTTATTACATATCTTACATCGCCTTTAAATATAGTTATTATTCCTCTTCTTTGAGATATACAAACTACCATTTCATCTGTTTGCTTTGCAACACGTTCTGCTGTTCTATGTCTAGTACCTGTTTCTACAGTTTTTATACCATGGTCTGGAACTAACTGTACATTAGCTCTTAATATCTTCTTTAAATCGCTACTAACTATAATTGCTCCATCCATTTTACTTAGCTCATAAATATTTGCAGGTGTAAAATCTAAGTCTAATTTAAAACCACCATCTACTACTTTCATTACGTCTTCACTCTCTGAGAGTACAATTAAAGCACCTGTTTTAGCTTTTAAAATATTATCTAAACCCTTTCTAAGTGTTGTACCTGGTGCTACTTTTTTTAGTATATCTTGTATTATCTCGTCTTGTTTCAACTTCTTCCTCCTTAATATCCTATTTTATTTATTGCTTCATCTATTGATGATACTCCTATTAGTTCTGCTTCTACTTTACCTTTAAGACTTCCTATTTGCTTTTTATTAGTATATATCTTATTATATCCAAGCTTAGATATTTCTTTTATTCTTTTTTCAAAATTAGTTATATTTCTAATTTCACCTGTAAGACCTATCTCGCCTAAAAATACTGTTTGTGGGTCTATAGCTATATTTTTATAACTTGAGTATATTGCCATAGCTATACTTAAATCTACAGCCGGCTCATCTACTCTCATTCCACCTATTACATTAACATATATATCTTGTGTACTTAGACTAAGTTTACATCTTTTTTCAAGTACTGCAATTAGCATATTTAACCTATTAATATCTATTCCGTTAGCTACACGTCTTGGCATATTATAATATGAATGTGTTGTTAAAGCTTGAACTTCCATTAGTATAGTAGATGTACCTTCTACTGTCGCAACAATGGCTGTCCCTGGAAGATTTTTATCTGACTTAGTTAAAAATATATCTGACATATTTTTAACTTCTACCATACCTTCATCTTTCATATCAAAAATACCGATTTCATTAGTAGAACCAAATCTATTTTTTACTCCTCTAACTATCCTATGACTTAGAAATCTTTCACCTTCGATATATATTACAGTATCTACCATATGCTCAAGTATTCTAGGTCCTGCAATAACTCCATCTTTTGTTACATGACCAATTACAATTGTAGTTATTTTCTTTCTTTTTGCTTGATACATAAGCCTTGCAGTCACTTCTTTTACTTGCGATATACTACCAGGTGTAGAGCTTATTTCTTCATCATACATTGTTTGAATTGAGTCTACTATACAAAATTTAGGAGATATTTCTTCTATTTTATCTTCTATACTATCTATATTCGTTTCGTTATAAAATAATATGTTATCTGAGCTAACTTTTAGTCTATCAGCTCGTAATTTTACTTGTGTTTCTGATTCTTCACCAGATATATATAATACCGCTCCTACCTTTGCAAGCTTTGAACATACTTGCATAATAAGAGTAGATTTTCCTATACCAGGTTCACCACCTATTAAGTTTAAAGAACCTTCTACTATTCCACCACCAAATACCCTATTTAATTCGTCATATCCTGTATCTAATCTTATTTCTTTTGTTACTACAATGTCATTTAACTTTTTAACAGTGCTAACATTTGAAAATGTACTTGAATATCCTTTAGATGATTTAGAAGATGACTTTTTGTTTATCTTTTCTTCAACAAAGCTATTCCAACTATTACATCCAGGACATTTACCTAGCCATTTTGCTGACTCATAACCACACTCTTTACAAAAAAATACAGTATTTGATGCCATATTAACCTCCTATATTATATTACGTTACTTTAGTACCTCCTAATTATACCATTTTTAAATTTTTTTAACAACCGTAAACATAGAAATAAAGGCATAAAATGCCTTTATTAAATAATTAATATAATGTCTTACTATTTCATAGCTTATTATATCTTTTATTATTTTACTTTTTCTTATGATAAACATTATTACCAAATAAATCTTTTTCAACATAGTACTTAGTTTTTCCAGTTTGAACTGCAAAATATGTTTGTGCTAGAACAATTACCTTTTTTCTGCTATCCCCATTTTGTGCTATTAAATAGCAAGCATCCGAGTAAGTTCATAGTCTTTAATTTCAACTTTTGCATTATTAGCACGTTTTGACAACTTACTGACGTCAATAAAATGTTCAAACACACTAATATCACTATTTTTACAAGATATTTTTACTCTATTAAATATGATTAAAAAGTATAAAAATAATAAAAAAATATCATCCTTTTTTCAGAATGATATTTCTGTTAATCTGTTTATAATTCGAACAGATATGTCATTGGTGGAGATGGTGAGAGTTGAACTCACGTCCGAAAATTCATCTATATTACTTTCTCCGAGTGCAGTAAATGTTTAACTAATATTATTGCACT
This sequence comes from uncultured Clostridia bacterium, assembly GCA_947628575.1. Lineage (GTDB taxonomy): Bacteria > Bacillota > Clostridia > TANB77 > CAG-465 > CAG-465. The sequence continues at coordinate 12,331 of CANRAK010000028.1, forward strand.
AAAACATTTACAAAAAAATGCAATAATATGATTGTGGTATACCCTCTATTATACAATCATTTAATAGAATTGTTAGCTAGATATTATGAAGCCTTTATCTATCCTCTAGCAAAACAAATAAAGACCGGCACCTTTAATTAGGCAGCCATTGCAAATTTTTTATCTGCGTTTAATTTTAATTTCTCGTTTTTATAGTGGCCAACGAGAATCCACTACTCGCTTATAATATTTCAAAAAATCCGTCGAAACCTTACATCCCCGTACATTAATATTATACCATAACATGTATAAATTATAAAGAGAGATAATAAATTTATGATTGTTTTTATTAACATTATAGTATATAATTACACTAACAATATTTTTTATTTCCATTAATTAATATTTTAAGGAGGGATGCGTTATGATTAATACGCTAAAATACAAAGAAGATATATTATTTGAAGCTTTGAAAATGACTATAGCATCTATTCAATTACTACTATCTAAGTATAATAATATAACTCGTGAAAATTTAGTATATTACACTAATTATTACGTTGCTATTGCTCTTAAAAGTTTTTATAAACTCCTTAATACTAAAAAAATATATACAAGTAAAGAAGATGAAATTAAAACTTATATTTCATTTTATGCAAAATATTTAAAAGAATCTAAAGAAGATACAAAAGACTTAGGGCAATATTTAATATTTAAAACTGAATATAAAAAACTAAATGACGACGAAAAACTTGTTATTTATGCTATGCTTACACTTTCAAAGTTTTATGGTACAAAACATATAAATAAAGTAAAAAACATATTAAATAGCTATTCTAGAAAGCTTAAAAATTGTATTAAATGTGCAAACGACTATTACATATTATTTGATATATCAAAATATGATTATTACACTGCACAAAGAATACTATTTAACTTTTTAATTGAAAACAGCTAAAAAACCCCCAGAGTAAAACTCTGAGGGTTTATTATTACCTTTTTCAAAATCTAAAAGCATGCTATATATTATTGAACTTCAACCATAGCACCAGCAGCTTGTAAAGCTTCTACTAGTTTGTCTGCTTCTTCTTTAGGCATATTTTCTTTTATTGTCTTAGGAGCAGCATCAACTAAATCTTTAGCTTCTTTTAATCCTAAACCTGTAGCTTCTCTAACTGCTTTTATAACAGCAATTTTAGTAGCTCCAGCATCTTTTAATACTACTGTGAATTCAGATTTTTCTTCAGCAGCAGCACCACCAGCAGCAGGACCTGCAGCAACAACAGCAGCAGCAGCGCTTACTCCAAATTTTTCTTCAATAGCTTTAACTAAATCAGAAAGTTCAATAACTGTTAATTTTTCAATTTCTTCTACTAATTTTTCTATTTTTTCCATTTTAAAATCCTCCCTTAAATATATAAATTTTTTATTTTTTTTAATAGAAATTAAGCATTTTCAGCTTGTTTTTCTCTTGCTTGATCTAATACAACTGCAAGGTTACGTATATTTCCAAGTAATGCAGATGCAAGCATAGAGTATAAAGTATCTTTTGTTGGTAAAGATGCAAGTTTTTTAACTTCATTTACATCTATAATTTTACCATCCATAACACCAAGTTTTATTGTATAAAAATCATGGTCTTTTGCAAAATCATTTGCAACTTTAGCAGGTGCAACATAATCGTCATATCCAATTACTACTGCAGTAGGTCCTTCTAAAGTATCTATTCCTTCAATTCCAGCAACTTTTGCAGCATATTGAATTGTAGAATTTTTAACAACACAATATTCATTACCATCAGCTCTAAATTGAGCACGTAATTTAGTGTCTTCTTCTACTGAGATACCTCTGTATTCAGTAAGAATAATCATTTTAGCTTTTTTAAATTTTTCAGAAAGTTCTTCTACTTTTGCTTTCTTTTGGTTTAATATTTTCTCACTTGGCACTTTTTTGACACCTCCTTAAATTCAAAAAAAGTTTTTGCCAGACACTTACGAGATTTTTAAGCATCTAACAAAAACTTAAGTTCCGTTATCTTATTTAAAAACCTCGGTAAGATTTATGGATTTCTCCACTTACTGTCTTGGGTTAATTTTAATACCTACGCCCATTGTTGTTGAAATAGCTATAGATTTTAAGTATGTACCTTTAGCTGCGACAGGTTTTGCCTTAACAATAGCGTTTAATAAAGCTTCATAGTTTTGGATTAGTTTATCTGCTCCAAATGAAACTTTACCTATTGGGCAGTGAATAATGTTAGTTTTATCTAATCTATATTCGATTTTACCAGCTTTAATTTCAGATACTGCTTTAGCAACATCCATAGTTACAGTACCAGATTTTGGATTAGGCATTAATCCTTTTGGTCCTAATAACTTAGCTATTCTTCCTAATGAAGCCATCATATCTGGTGTAGCAACTACTACATCAAAATCAAACCAGTTTTCTCTTTGGATTTTTTGAATCATATCATCATCACCAACGAAATCTGCACCAGCTTCTTTAGCAGCATCAGCTTTATCACCTTTAGCTATAACTAAAACTTTTTTAGATTTACCTGTACCATTTGGAAGTACGATAACACCTCTAACTTGTTGATCAGCTTGTTTAGAGTCAACACCTAGTTTTATGTGCATTTCAACTGTTTCGTCAAATTTAGCTTTAGGCATTTTTAAAGCAAGATCAAAAGCTTCTTTTACATCATAAAGTTTTCCTGCTTCAACTAACTTATTAGCTTCGTCCATTCTTTTACTCATCTTTTTCCCTCCTTTGGTCTTAGCGAACAATTAATGTTCTCCCACATTTAGTCTTCAACGACGATCCCCATTGATCTAGCTGTACCTTTAACCATAGATACTGCAGAATCTAGTGATGATGCGTTAAGATCTTTCATTTTAATTTTAGCAATTTCCTCTGCTTGTGCTCTTTTAATTGTAGCAACTTTATCTCTATGAGGTCTTGCTGAACCTTTTTGAATTTTTGCTGCTTGTTTTAATAGCACTGCTGCAGGTGGAGTTTTTAAAACATATTCAAATGTTTTATCTTGATAAACTGTTAAGATAACTGGGAATATCATTCCTGCATCTTTAGCAGTTTTTTCATTGAAATCCTTACAAAATTGCATTATGTTTATTCCAGTTGGTCCTAATGCTGGTCCTACTGGTGGTGCTGGATTAGCTTTAC
>CANRAK010000029.1 GCA_947628575.1 uncultured Clostridia bacterium
AGATATTAATGTTGCTGTAAATTCACATCCATCTAGTGGGAATTGTGATGTATTTGATGTTTTTTCAAGTTCTTTTATTATCTCTATATCATTTCTATTTGGTTCATTTTGAATTGTTATTGGTATAGTTACAGTTTCTACTTCTTGTGTTGTATTATCTCCTGTTACTGTATATACCTTATTTCTATAAGTTACATTTTCTCCAGGAATTACTGCATCTGGGTCAATTCCTACTGGGAATGTTGTTTCTTTTAAATAATATACTCCTGTTCTCATTGTACCAGAGATTGCATATCCATTTTCATCTGTTGGTCCAATTACTACAGTTCTACCATTTTTATCTACATATGGTTGTGTACCTTGTGCATCTTTATATACTGTAAAGTATGCTCCATCTACGTGTGCATCTGTTGCTTCTCCATCATGTAAAAGAATTTCTTTTGTAACAGCAATTCTCATACTAACTGATGTATTAACTACAACAAACTCATCATATACTTTTCCATCATATGCTCCACTTTCTTTAGTAAAGTCAATATCGAAATCTGCACCTTTTAAAGCTTCTGGTGGCCATTCTATTTCTTCTACATGATATTTACCATATGGAATATCATTTACATAAGCCTTTCCATCACTACCTGTAACTGTGCTATAGTATATTTGTGAAGGATCTGTAGATAAACTTCCATCTTTCTTCATTAAAGTTACTTTAAATTTAACTCCTGCAAGATTTATTTCTGGGTCATAATCTGTTGCCCCTAATCTTTTTGTAATTACTAAGTCTACATGAATTTCTCCTTCTGGAGCACGTACACTATCATTTGTTGCTCTTGCTTCTGTTTTAGCATTTGCATTTACTCTAGCATTAACTCTTTCTGTACTTAATGCAAATCCTTCTGACGCTTTTGTTTCAACATAGTAATAACTACCTACTGGTAAATTATCTATAACCTCTGTTGTACCATCAGCATTTGTTACTATTCCACCTTTAACAAGTTGTCCAGCTTCATATCTTACGTGATTTCCTTCTTTTATTGTTTCTGCTGCATGAAGCTCATACTCTGCCCCTGCAAGTGTAACATATTGGTCTGGATCTGCTTTATTATCTTCATTATATTTTGTTAAAGTTACACTACCTCTTTGATATTGGTTTTCAAGTATTGCCTCTGCTCTTCCTCCAGCATCAACATTTACTTCTACTACTTGAGTTCCAATATACATTCCAGTTGGACAATCTGTTTCTTCAATTCTATAAGTACCTGGTGTAAGGTCTGTATATGTCTTTGTTTCTCCTGCAACTGATGTCCAAGTTTCATTAAAGCCATCAGGTCCAGTGATGTGGAATGTTGCACCACCAATTAAATCATGGAATCCTAATCCATCATCTTTTTCTTTTTTACCTACTACTAATTCACCTTTCTTCACTGGTACTTTAATAGATATTTTGTATATACCACCTCCAGATTGAGTGTGTGATTTTGGTGTAATCATACCGATAACCATAGAAGTTCCATCTTCAGAAACATCAAGAACTCTCATTTTTGCAATATTTGCATCTGCAACAGAACTACCCAAATCTGGTAATGAAGTGCCAACATGTACACATCTTGCCAATAAAGTAAATCCTTGTGGCATAGCATAAGTTACTCCATAGTTATCTGTTGTCCAAACAGGACCACCCAATGTATCTATCCACCATTGCATTAAAGTAGTCATTCGTTGTAATGCAGCCGAAGGTAAAGGACTACCTGTATCAATACTTTGCATCATTGCAGCTAGGTTGGTATCATCATTCCAGCCATAAATACTACAATCGTAGTTACCACCACCTGCAGTAGCATTATAATGAACTTTAAATTCATTAGAATCAATAGTAGCATATGCACCTACTGTTGGTACATCTGTTAATTCCCAAGTTAATATTTGACCACCCTTAGAAACATCTGTTGTAAAATCCATGCTGTCTCCAAGTCCCATAGTCATAATACCTGACTCAGCATTTTTTTGTTTAATTTCATTTCTTTCTTTTTCTATATTTTCTTGTTCATAATCTTTGTTTATTTCAATTTCTAAAGTATCAATACTTGTAGGAGCAATACTTATTATTAAATCTCCTGTTTCTTCATCATATCTGAAAGCTCTTGTTTCACTTCCATTTACTTTAACAACTATATATTCTTCTTTAATATTATTTTTAGCTTCTGTATCTAAGGCTAGTTTAATAACGTTTTCTGTTTTGAAAAGTTCTACATTTACTATACCTGTATTTGCAACATTACCACTAATATTGTCTGCTACATTAACTATAGTTTTTATAGCAATTTCTGGTGTTGCATTATCGCAAACTTGTAATAATTGAGCTTGAACATTACCTACACCTATTCCATTTTTATTTTCTTCTTTATATTTCTTAGGTATATATGCAAGTCCAGTATTTTCATCATAGATTGCATCGCTTATTACTTCACCATTATTATTTGTGTATGCGAATTCAACTTCTGTAACATGTGCAGATTTTGTATCACGCATTGTATTTATTAGCGCTACATAATAGTCACTATTTTCATCTGTTTCATACACAAACATATAGTATCCATTTGTAACTAAATATGCATCTCCACCAGCATCATACATTGCTTGTAATGTCTTCTCTTCTGGCATTTTTGTTCCATCAGCTAATGTATGAGAAACATAAATAACATCTACTGGTTTTAATTGTATATTATCTGCATATTCCTTATTTATGTTTTGACTAATATATTCTTCTGTCTTTAAAATATTAGAGTCATTTACATAACCCACTTTTGTTATAAAGCCATCACTTATGACCATTGTTTCATTATCTGTTGGATAGTCTGTTACATTATCATCTGCTTTTACATAGACTATTCCAGTTATTAATAAAAAAACAACTAGTACAAGCGCTATTCGTAGACTAATTCGCTTTCTCATAATACCTTTCCCCCTTTATTATATCTACTCCTATTTTTATTTTATAACATTTTAGTAAAATATTTTATATGGCACATAAGAAATTTCTAAATTTCAAACTTATTATTTCCATTTTATTACATTTTTTTGACAAAAAAATAAATTATAAAAATTTCACCAAAACATAACATTTAATCTAATTTAAAATTTATTTATATAGTCTTATTTGGAAAGAAAAAAGAAGGACTTATTTCTAAATCCTTCTTCTACTATTTTTTGAGTTTCTTTTTACTCAATTTTTATTTAGAACTTGCTTTCCTTTTTACTACTAAGAAAACTATTCCTATTACACTTACTAGTGCAATACCTACTATTGCCATTACAGCAATATCTCCTGTTGGTATTTTTTGGTCATAAACAACTATTTTTGTTCCATGACTATCATGTACGAAATCATGTGGTGTTGTATCTATCATATATTCCTCTGGTGCCTCTAATTCTGTATATGTATATTCTCCATAAGGTACATTTTTAAATAGGTATATACCGTTTTCATCTGTTACACCTTCCACTACAAAGCCTGTTTCTTTACTTTCTAGTCTAAATTTACAATTTGGAACTGGTGTTGAATCCATCATATCTAGTTTTTGTAATTCTATATCTGTTCTTGGTCTAAAGTTATGTATTACTGGATTTTCTACTTCTTCACCATATTCATTTCCATATTCATCTTGATTTCTTCCATAGAATTTCCATTTACCTGTTTCTTCATCATATTCTGCTCTAAATTTATGTGGTTCTGTATTTAATTCATATAATGTATCTCCATCATAATATGGGAATCCTACTGCTTCTAATTCTGTGAAATAGTAATATTTTCCATCTTCAAAAATATCATTTGGTATCCATGAAGTTCCATCTTCTAGTGTTACATAATGTATTAGTTCATTACCATCTTCATCTGAAACTGTGAAGCGACAATTTGGTACACCTTTTCCTGTAAACATATCTCTCTTATCTACTCGTGAAATTATTGCTGCATCAGACAATACTCTAAATATAATATTTTCTGGGCTTATTTCATCAAAACCATTATCCTCTACAGCTATAGAAATTGGATCACTCTCTATCTCGTATGTATGAGGTGTTCCAGTACTATCTGAATATAATGGTGCAACTAATTCTTTCACATAGTATACTTTTCCAGCTGGTAAACCTCTTAAAGAGTACGAACCAGTATAGTAACCTTCTCCATTTGTATCTGGTATTAATTTAGCATTTTGATATGTATGTCCACCATCTACTGAATATCTTAATGGTTCTTTACAAGTCTCATCTGTGTATACCCCATATTCAGCTGGTGTAAGTAATGAAAGATCATTTTTAATTTTAAAATCATCTACTGTTTGGCTTATAGCGTGACTTAAATCAACTTCACCATTAGCTATTTGTAATTGTATTACATTATTGTATTCTTCAATAAATTCTTTAACACTCTTTATTGTTTCATCTTGTCCTTTAACTGTTATTCCTGCTTTTTCCATAACTCCAGTATCTGATACTTTTACAACATATAAGTCTCCTGTTACAGGTGTATTTACAGCTTCAACTTCAACTTCTTGTTCTTCATATTTTGCTTTTTCATGAACAACTGTAAATTCATATCTATGCGGGAAACCTGTTTCTTCATCTATAATAGTATAAGGTTCAGTTGTATATAATTCTTCTAGGTAATAATTTCCATCTGGTAATTTATATGTATCTACAAATCCTTCTCCATCAACAACTCTTATTGTTTGAATTAAAGTATATGCAGGTATTTCTTTATTATTTGTTGCTTTTAAATCTTGTTCAGAATAAACACCAAATATTGCAACTGCTTTTTCATTTTCATCAGTTAAATTACTAAATATTGCTCCATCTACATTTTCTTTTTCAAATATTTTGTTTAGTTTTACTTTAATAGGTATATATTTATCTTTTGCTTCTGCATTTTCGATATTTACTTCAGTATATTGATCCCCTGGTTTTACAAGAACTGTAAAGTCTTCACAAGGCTCATATCCTGCTGGACAATCTATTTCATGTACATTATATAAAGAACCATCTGGATTACAGAATAATTTATCTTCTTCTCCTGTTCCTCTATTTTTTCTACAAATTCCATGTCCATCTTCGCCTGTAACAATATAATGTTTTGTTCCAGCAGCTTCTTTTAATCTTCCATCTGCTGTCAAAACATCTTCTACAGGTGAAACTTCAAATGTACATCCTGCAAGACCTCTATATTGATATTCTGGTGTATATTCTGGATTTATTTCATCATATCCATCTTCAGAATAATCTTTTCCTTTTGGATTTTCTTTAATATCGCTAAATATTTCACCTTCTTTATATAAGTCTATATTTCCTCTTGTTGTATAGTCTTCTACTAAGTATACAAATGTTAAATGGTCTTTAATATAATCATAATCTAGTTTTTTTCCAATATCTGGATAAGATTCTGCATCACCAACATAAACAGATGTATTACTTATTGTAAATTTGACACCTCCATATGTTGGATCTCCTAATTTTTCAGTATCTCCAGTAATTTCACCATTTTCACATTTTACCCCTTCAGGTAATCTAAATTTTTCATTTAAGTAATATCCTTTAGGTGCATCTATTTCATATAGTATATAATCTCCTGAATATATTTTTTTAGGAGTTATAATATGTCCTTCTTCATTAGTAACGAATTCTTCAACTATATTTGCAGAACCATCACTTAATTCAAGTCTCAACCAATCACCGTTACCATCGTTGGCATTGCAATCCCAAATTCTAAATTTAGCTCCTGCAAGTTCAACTCTTTCTTTTTCTGCTCCATTAATATCATCTATATCTGCATCTATTTTTCTTACATCTAAGAATACTGGTATTGGTTCATCTGAAACAATTGGTTGTGTTAACATATGATTTGTTTCTACTGGAACTGTTGCATCTTGAATTCCATAATAGAATACTCCACCAACTGTACTTGTTTTGTCTTCAGATAATACGTAATTTCCATAAGGTATAGTATACTCTGGATCCATTCCTCTTCCACCCATATTTAGGCTTTCAAATTCTGGATTAATAAATTCTGCTCTACCATTTTCATCAACTATAGCAGTATATGTGTCATGTGTTGGGTCAATTGGTTCTTGTGTTTGAGCATTATAATTAGATTTTAATGTAAGTCTAAGAACTGCTCCTGCTGCTGGATTTGTACCAGAATGTGTTGTATCATCTGGATCATTACCATTTAATTCATCTTGTTTAAATACAACAACTTTTCCCATTACTTCTTGGTCATACATTACTGCTTGTTTAACAGGAACATATTCTGTATACATGTCTACATAAGTTATATTTAATGGATATTGTTCTTGTTGAGCTTCAACAACATCTGCATCGATTGGAGCTAAATAAGAATCATTTGTTTCAACTTCTATCCAATAATAATTACCAAGTGGAAGACCATCAAAATATACTCCATCTTGTCTAGTAAATTCTTTTACTATTTCAGTTGTTCCATCAGCTTTAAATGTTCTTTTTGCAACAACCTCATTTTCTTTTAAAACTTGAGTTTTACCTTCAGAAATATTTTCTGCGGCACGTAACTCTACAACTATATCTTTGTAATTTCCATCACCATAATTTCTTTTGCCTTCATCAGCAAATACATCTTTTTTCTGAATTCCTAATTGTCCTCTTTCATAATCATTTTTAACTGTATATGATACTTCTGTTTCTGCTTCTACTTTAATATTAAAAGTACTATTATTTAAAATTAATGTAGGAGGTACTTCTGTTTCAACAATTTGATAATCTCCAGTTCTTATACCTTTAAGTGAAGCTTCACCATTTGCATCTGTTGTAAGAATTTCATCTACTGGTTCTTTATCTGGTCCACCTGTTATATGGAATTTTGCTCCTTCAATTCTCTGTCCCCATTCATCTTCTTTTATTAATTTCATGTCTCCTCTTTTGTAGTAGTTATACATGCTAATAGGTTCAGTATCTCCTCTTTTATCTAATCTAACTGGATGCATTTCAGTATCCATTTTTATATCATCATCTGGTACATATGATTCTTGATAGTAGTAGTTTCCTAATACTAATTCAGTACTTGATGCTATTCCATCATTTCCAGTTGTTATTTCTTGTACAAGAGTTGTTTGATCTGAAGCAAAAATTTTAAATTTAACTCCAGGTACAAAATCTCCATATTCATCTATTTTCTTAATTTTTATATAACTTGATGATTCATTTGTAACATAAACATCTGTTGTACTATCTGCATTTACAGTACAAGTAAATTCATCACTTTTAATTATAACATTAGCAGGGCCACTTATTTCTTTATATTTATAATTTCCTACTTCTAATTCTCCTGTTTGTGCTGTACCATCACCACCAGTTGTTATTCTTTCAACTTCTTCTCCAGCTTCATTTAAAATTGCAAATACAACGCCTTCTATTGGGTTATTAGTAAAAGCTTCAGTTTTATGTACTACTATTTTTCCTTTTTTAGCTTCTACTTTAGGTCCTGCTGTTATGTAATCTTGGAATTGTCCACCTTCCCATAAGCAAGCTGGTCCCCAGCCACCTTCTTCTTCAACTTTTTGTCTAGCGGCAGCAATAAAATCATCTACATCACTTGTACGACCACCATTTCTGCCTGTAATACTAAATCCCAAAATTTTCCAAACTGCTGCTTGGGCTTTTTGTCTTTCAGCAGAATTACCATAATTTGCGTTAGCAATAATATAGCTTAAAACACCTTCTGCTTCATTTCCATTTGTATATGTATATGAAGTATATACTGCACCTTCTTGTGGATATACACCTGGCTCTGCACAAAACGCATTTACTCTTACACCATTTTCTTCACCCCAAGTTTGTGTAGAAGAAATGCTGTGATCACCACCATTATTTCCTTGATAATATGAAGTTTCACCTGTTAATTCAGCTGACTTATAATGTGTTTTTAAACTACCTGATTCAGCAGCTTTTAAACTTGTGAAACTTAATAATACACTCATGAGAATGAATGTAAATATTGTTATTTTCACTATCCTCTTCTTTGCTTTTATCATAAAAATTTCACCTCTTACTTCATATTAATATTGTACACATTATAAGTTATTATTTCTAGCTACATTTTTTTATTTGTATGAAATTATAAAAAATCGTTTCAAATATTACATTTTAATTTCAAATATTGAAAAGAAATTGTAAAATATAGACACATTTTGCTTTTGTGTTTATTAATTAAAAAGGTTTTTTAGACAAAGAATAAACCCAAAAGGGATTACCTTCTGAGTTTATTTATATTTCTTCATTACAATGAAATTTTTTTATAATTTCATTTGGAATAATTTCATCTTTGTATTTTCCCTTACCTGAAACTGCCCATGGAGTATTTTCTCTATGAGTCAAATCTACTAATTCACTAGCATTAAATTTTCCATATTTTTCTATTGTTTCATCAATACTATTAATCTTTTCAATACCATATTCTGCAAATATAATTCTACTTCTTGAAGGCATTTCATATATTTCTTCAGATAAGATTTCTTCATCAGCTTTTTCTATTTCTTTATATCCATATCTTTTATACTTTTCATATACGCTTTTTACTACTGGTCCATATTTATAAGCATAAATTTCGTCTTTATATAATTCTTTATCATGTTTGCATAAATAATCCGCAAAGCATAAATATACTAACTTTTCTAATTTTAAGTGAGTACATTTTACTTTACATAGTATATACTTAGCTACATCTAATCCTAATAATACTCTATCTTGCTGTATTAATTCTATAAATTTTTCAATGCTATCCACTACCTCAACATCTTTAAAAAAATGGTCTTTTTCATAAACAGAACTCCAAGATTTAGAATCAGTTTGAACAAAATGTGTTGATGTAGACACATCTTTACCACATCTATCCGTTACTGTACTTACAATATTTTTAAGCTTTGTATAATCAACTTTTTCATCTAGTAAATAATCTAATGCTATTCTTTTTCCTTGAGTATAGCTGCTACTCATTACTATATAATGTGTTATCAAAATGATTTGCCTCCCTTATTTTCTTTTTCCCTTGTATTCCAATCTTTTCATATACTTCATACCCTTTTCTTTATATTTTTTTAGTCAAAAAAATATATCTTTACATGTTTATTTTATCATATTTTGTATGTTTTTGATATCTTTTTCAATAGAGTATTTATTCAATCTTTAATCCTGATATTTATTTTTAATTCCCATGTAGTATCAAAATTGATTTAAAGTAAAAATATAGAATAAAATGAAAAAACAATATAAATATTTACTTTAAATGATTTATATATTATCAATAAAGACAGATATGTATATCTACTACTTTTGTTAAATATACACATTAACTTCACTATTTTTTTAACTAAAGAAAGAAGGACTTATTTCTAAATCCTTCTTCTAACAATTCTATGGTTTCGGGTTATTTTTTATCCAAAATTTTAACTTAGAACCATTTATATTTATTGTTTATTATTTAGAACTTGCTTTCTTTTTTACTACTAAGAAAACTATTCCTATTACGCTTACTAGTGCAATACCTGCTATTGCCATTACTGCAATATCTCCTGTATCTACATCTACTGCTCTTTCATCATAAACAACAATTTTTGTTCCGTGACTATCATGTGTAAAGTCATGTGGTGTTGTATCTATTAAGTATTCTTCTGGAGCTTCTAACTCTGTATATGTATATTCTCCATAAGGTACATCTTTAAATAGGTATATACCGTTTTCATCTGTTACACCTTCTACAACAAAGTCTATTTCTTTACTTTCTAGTCTGAATTTACAATTTGGAACTGGTGTTGAATCCATCATATCTAGTTTTTGTAATTCTATATCTGTTCTTGGTCTAAAGTTATGTAATACTGGATTTTCTACTTCTTCACCATATTCATTTCCATATTCATCTTGATTTCTTCCATAGAATTTCCATGTATTGTCTTCATATTCTACTCTAAATTTATGTGGTTCTGTATTTAATTCATATAATGTATCTCCATCATAATATGGGAATCCTGGTGCTTCTAATTCTGTGAAGTAGTAATATTTTCCATCTTCAAAAATATCTGTTGGTATTTCTGAAGTTCCATCTTCTAATGTTACGAAGTCTAGTAATTCATTACCATTTTCATCTGTTATTGTGAAGTGACAATTTGGTACACCTTTTCCTGTGAACATATCTCTCTTATCCATTTGAGATTTAACGGCTGTATCAGTGAATACTCTAAATATTATGTTTTCTCCACTCATGTCAGCAAAGTCTGAGTCCATTACTTGAACCATTTCAACATCATCTGATACTTCATATTCATGAGGTGTTCCATTATTATCTGTATAAATAGGTGCTCTTAATTCTTTTACATAGTATTCTCCAACTGGTAAACCAAGTGCTGAGTATGAGCCTATTAACATACCATCTTCGTTAACAGATGCATCTAATGTAACATTTATGAATGTTCCTCCTCTACTATATGAATATTGTAATGGTTGTGTACATTCTTTATCTAAGTATACTCCATATACAGCTGGTGTTGTTAAAGTAAATTCATCATTTACTTTAAAGTCTTGAACTGTTTGATCAACAGCATATAGTAAATCTACATCTCCATTAGCAATTTGTAATTGCATTGTATTATTGTATTGTTCAATGAAATCTTTAACTCTTTGTCTTGTTTCATCGTCACCTTTAACTGTTATACCAGCAGCTTGTTCAACTCCTGTATCTGAAACTTTTACAACATACAAATCTCCTTTAGGGAATGTATTTATAGCTTCAATTAATATTTTTTGTTCTTCATACACACCTTTTGAATGTGTAACTGTAAATTCATATCTATGTGGTAAGTCAGTTTCATTATCTATAATAGTATAAGGTTCAGTTGTATATAACTCATCTAAATAGTATTGACCATCTGGCAATTTATATGTATCTATAAATCCTTCACCTTCAACTACTCTTAATGTTTGAATTAAAGTATCAGCTGGTAATTCTTGTCCATTTGCTGCTACTAAATCTTGACTTGCATAAATTCCAAATATTGCAACTGCATGAGTATCTAATACGTTGCTATATATTTTTCCTTCTTCATTTTCTTTTTCAAACTCTTTATCTAATCTTACTTCAACAGGTATATAATCATCTTTTGCACCTGTATCAGTAACTTTAACTTTTGTATATTGATCTCCTGGTTTTACTGTAACTGTAAAGTCTTTACATGGTTCATAACCTGCTGGACATTCAACTTCATGAATTAAGTATTCAGATCCATCTGGATTACAGAATAGTAAATCTTCTTCACCTGTTCCTTCATCTTTTCTACAAATTCCATGTCCATCTTCACCTGTTACAATATAGTGTTTAGTTCCTGCTGCTTCTTTTAATCTTCCATCAGCAGTCTTAACATCATCTACTGGTGAAACTTCAAATTTACAGCCTTCAAGACCTTTATATTCATATTCTGGTATATATTCAGTAAAGTCTTCATCAAATCCATCATCTCTGTAATTTGTTGTATTTTCAGTTAATCTACTGAACATTTCACCTTCTTTATATAAGTCTATATTTCCTCTTAAAGTATTATCTTCTGCTGAAACTGTTATTTTTAAATGATCATCTATCCATTCATAATCTGGTACTTCACCAATATCTGGATATTGTTCAGCATCCCCTACAAATACGGCTGCATTTGTTATATCTATTGCTAGTCCACCGTATTTTTCATCTCCTAATTTAGATTCATCTTCTGGTACTCTATATTTTTCATTTAAGTAATATCCTTTTGGAGCTTTTGTCTCATAAATTATATACTTACCTGCATATAATTTTTTAGGTGTAATTAAATAACCTTCTTCATTAGTCATAAATTCATCTACTTGTACTGCAGAACCTGATGATAGTTCTTGAACTAGCCATCCACCTTTTCCTTCATTAGCTGAGCAATCCCAAATTTTAAATTTAGCATCAGGTAATGAAACTATTTCTTTTTCTGCTCCGTTATCATCATCTGTATCTGCATCTTTCTTAACTATTTCTAAGAATACTGGTATTGGATTATCTTTAACTATTACATAATATGGTGTATCATTTTCTTCAACATAAACATCTGTTGCTTGAATTCCATAGAAGTAATCTCCACCATCATCACTAGTTTTATCTTCAGATAATACATATACACCATATGGAATTGTATAATTAGGATCCATTCCTCTTTCTTCCATATGGAATTGTTCAAATTCTGGGTTTATAAATACGGCTTTACCATACTTATTTACAGTTGCTGTATATGTATCATGTGTAGGATCTATTGGCTGTTCTGTAACCTCATTCCAATTAGATTTTAATGTTAATCTTAATACAGCACCTTCTGCTGGGTTTGTTTCAGAATGTGTAGTATCATCTGGTCCAGTTTTACTACTTTCATCCTGTTTGTATACTTCAACTCTACCCATAACTGGTTGGTCGTACATTACTACGCTTTTACCAGGTATGTCATGAGTAAGCATGTCCACAAACTCAATTTCTTGTTCATATTTTTCTTTCTTTGTTTCTGCAACGACTGAAACTTGAGGTGCAAGATATGCTTTATTTGTTTTTACTTCTTTCCAATAATATTGTCCTATTGGAAGTCCATCAAAATATACTCCATCACCTTGTCTTGTAAACTCTCTTACACTTTCAGTTGTTCCATCAGTTTTAAATACTCTTTTTGCAACAAATTCATCTGCATCTAAAACTTTAGTTTTACCTTCATAAATATCTTCTGCAGCGTGTAATTCAACTTCGATGTCTTTATATGTTGCATCACCCCAGTTTTTCTTACCATCTTGTTTGAAGATATCTTCTTTTGTTATTGAAAGTTCTCCTCTTGCGTATTCATTTTTAACTGTATAAGTTACTTCTGAATCGGCTTCAACATTTACTGTAAATGTATTTTGATTTAAAGTTAATGTTTCTGGAACATTTTTCTCAACTATTGTATATTCTCCAAGTCTTAAATCTGTTAGAGAAATTTCACCATTAGAATCAGTTGTATAATCTGCATCTATTGGTTCTTTTTCTGGTCCACCACTAATATGGAATACTGCTCCTTGAATTCTTACATCCCATTCATCTTTTTTGATGACTTTCATATTTCCTCTTTCATATGAATTTCTCATAGAAAATGATTCTGTTCTTCCTCTTACTCTTAATTGGAAAGGATGCATTTCAGTATCCATTATTATATCATCTGCAGGTACAGATATCTCTTGATAATAATAGTCTCCTAATTTTAGAGCTGTAGTTTTTGCAATTCCATTATCTCCAGTAGTTATAACTTGGATAGGTTGTTGTTTTGAATCATAAATTTGGAATCTTACTCCTGCTAGAGAATCTCCATATTCATCTTTTTTCTCAATTTGAGCATATGCAGTAGAATCATCTACAAATGTAAGTTCTGGAGCTAAACTTTCTGCAGAAATTGTTGCTTCTTGTGTTTCACCACTTAAAATAACATCTGCAGGTACTCCTGTTTCTTGACATCTATAATGTCCAGCTGGTAAATTTTTAGTTTCTGCATATCCATCTCCGTTTGTAGTGATTGTATCTACTACATCACCATTATCATTTAAAATGTTGAATGTTACTCCTTCAATTGGATTATTCGTTAATGATTCTCTTTTATGTACTACTATTTTACCATTTGTAATAAGCATTTCATATCTTATTTTATATAAAGCTGTTCCTGATTGGTTATGTGTAAATGGTGCAAGAACACCAACAAGCATAGTGCTATTTGCTGGGTTTACAGCAAATAGTTTGATTTCCATATCTGAATATGTTGTTGAAGTTCCACTAGTAAAACTACTTACTGAATGCGCACATCTTACTTCATAACTACTTTGTGGTATTGTAAATGTAGTTCCCTCATAATTGATTTGAGTTCCTTCTGGAATATCCAAAGTCCATGACATAAAGTTTGTAGAACCAACAAGTTGAGTTGGATCTATGTTATTTACATTATCTCTTATTGCAGTAACTAGCTTAGTCAAATCATCATCTAGTGCTTTACCTGGAACATAGGCTTGGTTATACTGTGAATCTACTATTCTATTTCCATCACCTTCATGGTATAGTAAAGATATTCCACTTACTCTAACTGTACCACCAGCTAAAGGCTCTTTATCTGATTTCCATGTAGTACCTGAAGTAAATGTTCCACCTGCATATGGATCATCATTCCAGAAATCTGAAGTGCTTGATAGAGGATCTCCATTAGCTACTGTAGCTATTCCATAAGCAGTATCTTGTATTTCATCATTATTGTTATCTTTATTTAAAGAAATCTCAATTGTATCAACTGAGCATGGTTGACAATCAACTATTCTTATTTCACCTTTTTCACTATTATATGTGAAATTTTTAGTTTCATAGCCATTTTTCTTAACAACTATATCTCTTGCTTGGATACTTCTTTTAGCATTTTCATCTTTTGCTACACTTAATGTAACATCAGTATCTATAGCATTTAATTGTACATATCCTGTTTCAATAGTTTCTCCTTCAATTCCTTCTCCTTTTTCAACTATAGTTTTAATAGTTGTTGAAGGATTTTCTGAATTACATACTTGAAGAAGTTGGACTTGAACATTCATTATGCCCAATCCATTTTTATTTTCTTCAGTATATTTTTTAGGTATATATGCAATACCTGTTTCACTATCAAAAATTGCATCTGTGATTACTTCTCCATCGGTATTTGTATATGCAAAATCTACTTCTGCAATTTTTGAATTTGCATCATTATGCATTGTATCAATATAAGCCACATAATATGGGCTAGCATCATCTGTATTATACATAGGCATATATGCTTCACTCATAAATATAAAAGCTTCTGGTGTTTCTGAAAACATAGCTTCTAATGATTCACTAGAAGTTAGCTTTGAACCATCAGCCATTGTTTGCTTAACATCTATTATGTCGTATGGCTCAAGTTTTTCTGCCTTAGCATATTCTGTGTTTATATTTTTTAAAATATAATCCCCTGTGTTTAAAACTTCATTTTGGGAATTATTTTCTTGAGCAAATGCTACACTTCCAAATGCAACCATAATCATAGAGAAAACTATTAAACATATGGCAACTTTGAAAATTTTTTTAGCATTACTATCACTTTTTTCCATATATATATTCCTCCTTTTTACTGATTTAATTATATCTCTTATGCTGTAAAAATAGTATTGTATTCTTTTTCTGTAATAAAAATTTAACAATCTTAAAAAAAAGGTGTAAAAAATCTTCATATAATTTTTTTAGCACAAAAAAAGAAGAACTTCATTTATGAAATTCTTCCTTTATTTACATTTTTATTCTATACTTGATGGTGCCTTAGATTCTGATACTACTTTTTGTATGAATTCATCTTGGCTCATAGATACTTGT
>CANRAK010000030.1 GCA_947628575.1 uncultured Clostridia bacterium
ATTTTTATCTGAACCAGCGTCTGTTGGTCTAACACTTTCGACCTTACCATCATAAGTCTCATCTGCCATATTTGGAGTCTCATCATTATAATGGTTTTTCTCGTACTCTTTAAGCATTTCAGCTCTTTCTGAGCTTTCAAACCAACCATCATAGTTGGTTTCTTGTTGAGGTGTTGCTATTTCTTCTTCCTCTTCTTCTACTGTTGCTTCTGCTGTTTCCATTGGTGGCACCTCAACTTTTACTTCAGGCTTTTTTGTCTTAGGAGTTGCTTCTTCTTTTTTATCATTGTTGAATAATACAGATGCTGCTCCTAAAAAAATTACCCCCAATAAAAATATTTTTCTCTTCATATTTATAAATCTCTCCCTTCATGAATAAGGAGATGATTACAAGTTTAATAATCATCTCCCTTAAAAAAATATTTTTTATACTTATATTATACCATTTTTTTGTTATTTTTTCAAATTATGTAAAGTTTTAAATGCTTTTAGATATGAAAAAACGGTATTTCTACCGTTTCTTTTTATCTACCTGTATTTGGATTTTCTATCCAATCTGCAGGCTTATTTTTAGTGTCTTTGTCTATTAGTCTAAACATAGCTGTGTCAGCTTTTTCTTGCACTTTATTTCCTGCTTTATCTTGTGCTGTTTCTTTTGCTACTCTTATATATTTTAATCCACCTAAATTACCTTGTATATTTGAAAGAGTAACCTTTCTTGTAGTACCATCACCTGTAATTTGTATATCTGCTGTAAAGCCATATAGTGTTATATCTTTTTTAGATAATGTAACTTTATCTATTTCTTTGTTATCACTATATTTTACTTCAAATGATATTGCTTCACCTTTTTGAACAGATGTTGAAGATAAATCTCCTAATTTCATTTTTGGATTTTCTTTATCATCATCTTCTTTTGGTTCTTCTGCAGGTGCTTCAGATTGGCCATTATCTCCACTGTTATTATATCCACCATTATCTACAGGTGGTAAATATCCTCCACTGTTATTATTGTTATTATTTCCAGGCGCTGGTGCTGGTGCTTGTGTTGCTACTATTGTAAAGTATGAAGACCTACCATTAAATTCTGCTGAGTTTCCTGCCGAGTTACTTGCAACACCTCCTGCAAGCCATGAAATATATACTTTAGATCCTACACTACCTTGTATATTACTTAAAACAATAACTCTTTGTTCATTTCCGCCACCTTCAATACTAATGTTAGCTGAAGCTCCAGTTATTCCTACATCTGAAGGTTTTAAATTTACACTAGTTGCACCACGGAAAGTTACTGTATATCTAATTGTTCCTCCAACTTCTACAGTTCCTGAACTAGGAGTAGCTATACCTACTCTAGGTATTACAACTGCATTTATATTTACTGTTAGAACACATGTTAATACTACTGTTAATATAATTAATACATATAATATTTTTTTCATAATTTGTACCTCGTTTTAATTATATCATAATGATAATTTGTAGTCAATTAGTAGAAAAAAGATGATATTTTTACTATCATCTTTTTACTTTTTTTCTACTTTAATTCAGCAATTCTAGACTCAATTTTTTCTAGTAAATCTGTATATTTTTGTACTTTTTCTTTTTCTGCTTGAATTAGTTTTTCTGGAGCTTTGCTAACAAACTTTTCGTTATTTAGCATTCCTTTTGCTCTATTTAGTTCAGATGTTGCTGTTTGTTTTTCTTTTTCTAGTTTTTCAATTTCTGCATCTATATCTATTGCATCAGACATATTTAAGAATACATTTATTTTTTCATCATGTAGAGCAACAAACTTTGTATTAGCTTCATCTGTACTAGATATATATTCTATTTCGTCTATATATGCAAGCTTTTTAAAATACTCTATTGCCTCTTTAAATACCTTTTCAAATTCTTTATCTTCAATAGCAATTTGAGCAGATGTTTTCTTAGAGCTTGTTATATCCATATTAGCTCTAGTATTACGAACTTGTCTAATCATATTATTAATGTCATCTATAATTTTTTCTTCAGTTTTAAAATTATATTTTGCTTCTGGCCACAATTCAAGCATTATTGAATCTTTATCATTTTTAAGGTTTAAATATACTTCTTCAGTTATAAATGGCATATATGGATGTAGCATCTTAACAGCTGCTGTTAAAACGTAATTCATAGTCCATATAGCTGTTTTATATGACTTATTTTCTTTGTTATATAATCTTGGTTTTATCATCTCAATATACCAATCACATATATCATTCCAAATAAAATCATAAATAATTTGTACAGCAACACCAATTTCAAATTTATCTATATTTTTCTCTACTTCAGTTACTGTATGAGATAGCTTTGTTAAAATCCATTTATCTTCAGGCATTAGCATTTCTGGTTCAGATATATCTAAATCTTTAAGATAACTGTTAATGAATTTAGCAGCATTCCATAATTTATTAACAAAGTTTCTTGAAGCCTCTACTTTTTCTGGTATATATCTTACGTCATTTCCTGGTGTTATATTTTGTATAAGAGATAATCTTAGTGCATCAGTACCATAATCTCTAATAACGTCTAATGGGTCAACACCATTACCTAAAGACTTAGACATTTTTCTACCCTTTGCATCTCTTACAAGACCATTAAGGAATACATGTTTAAAAGGTACTTCACCCATATACTCTATTCCTGAGAATATCATTTTACTTACCCAGAATGTTATAATATCATAACCTGTTACAAGTAAAGAGTTAGGATAAAAATACTCTAATTCTTTTGTTTTATTAGGCCATCCTAAAATTGAGAAAGGCCAAAGTGCAGATGAAAACCAAGTATCAAGTGTATCTTCATCTTGTGTTAAATGTCCACCACATTCACAAGTAGTAATTGGTGTTTTAGAAACAGTTATTTTGCCACAAGTATCACAGTAATATGCAGGTATTCTATGACCCCACCATAATTGACGTGAAATACACCAATCTTCTATATTTTCCATCCAGTTAAAGTATGTTTTTTCAAATCTTTTTGGTACAAATACTGTTTCGTCATTTTTAACTGCTTCAATTGCAGGTTTTGCAAGTTCTCCCATACGAACAAACCATTGATTAGATATATATGGCTCTATAGTTGTATGACATCTATAACAACTTCCAACATTATGTGTATATGGCTCAATTTTAACAAGATATCCTTCTTCTTTTAGTTCTTCAACTATTTTTTCTCTTGCCTCTAATGGTTTCATTCCTTGATATTTACCAGCATTTTCATTTAATGTAGCATCATCATTTAGTATGTTTATAATCTCAAGGTTATGTCTTTCTCCAACTTTATAATCGTTAGGGTCATGAGCAGGTGTCATTTTAACAACACCAGTACCAAATTCTTTTTCAACGTATCTATCTTCAATAATTGGTATATATTTTCCAACAATTGGTAGATATACTCTTTTTCCTACATATTTTTTGTATCTTTCATCATCTGGTGCAACAGCAACTGCTGTATCTCCAAGCATTGTTTCAGGTCTAGTTGTAGCAACTACTAAATACTCATCACTATTTTCAATAGGGTATTTAATATGCCATAAGTTAGAAGGTACTTCTTCGTATTCAACTTCTATATCTGATATAGGTGTTTTACAGTTAGGACACCAGTTTACTATTCTTTTTCCTTTATATATTAAACCTTTATCATAAAGTCTTTTAAATACTTCAAGTACTGCATCTGAGCATCCTTCATCCATGGTAAATCTTTCTTTTGACCAGTCACAAGAACATCCTAATTTTCTAAGCTGGCTAGTAATTTCTCCACCATATTTTTCTTTCCAGTCCCAAGCCTCTTTAAGAAATCCTTCTCTTCCAAGCTCAGCTTTAGTTTTCCCTTCTTTTTTTAATTTTTCAACTACTTTTACCTCTGTAGCAATACTTGCATGGTCTGTTCCAGGTATCCATAAAGTAGGTTCACCCTTAAGTCTATGATAACGAGTAAATACATCTTGTATAGTATTAACAAGTGCATGTCCAATATGTAATTTAGCTGTTACATTTGGAGGAGGCATTGAAATTGTAAAAGGCTTTTTACCTTCTTTTATTTCACATTTAAAATATCCTTTTTCCTCCCAATTTTTATATATTTCTTCTTCTCTTTTTGAATAGTTAAAATTATTTTCCATATTATTTTTTCTCTCCTTTACTATTTAATTAATATTGCAATAACACATAAAGATAAAATGCTCACGAGTGTAGATACAACCTTTATTTTTCCGACCATTTTATTCTCTAAATCCTTGCTATTATCTATACAATGGATTATCCATCTTGCATTAAGAATAATAACAACTGATAGTAGCAAAAAGACGAGTGCTACAAATATTCCAAAATCTCTAAGCATATTTATCTTCTCCTTTCACATAAAAAACAGTCATCCATCCTTATTTTTTTAAGGACGAATGACTGTGATTCGCGGTACCACCTTAATTCATACAATATTATGTATGCACTTAATTTACAGATTTACCGACTGCTACGGAGTATACCTACACATTAATATATTATATTAACTTCAATATACCAGCTCCCAAGCTACCTTCAAATACGTTTGTACTAAAAGACCTTTCAGCCCATGAGTCTTTCTCTCTAAAGACAACCTTTATTTTACTCCTCTTGTTCATTGCTTTTAACTCAAATATGAATTTAGTATAACATAATATATTTAAAATTTCAAGTGTTTATTTTATTATTTACAATATCTTGTAATGTTTTATCTACTTTATCATATGAATTATATCCAACTATATTTCCAAGTACTTTTTCTTTATTTACTAATACCAGTGTTGGCACATTTTCTATTTCATATTCATCTGCAACAGCTGGATTTTTATCTACATCTATTCTATAAACATCTATATTTTCACTATAGTTATTAGCTAGTTCATCTAGAACAGGATTAAGCATTATACATGGTTCACACCAAAAAGCATAAAAGTCTATAAGAACATATTTATCTGTTCTATTTATAATATCCTTTATATCATCTGATGTACTTTTAGATAAGTCAACAATTTCCATAAATTACCTCCATATAACTTATATTTATTATATGAATTTTAATTGCTTTTGCTACTATAATTCTATATGTATTTTAAATTTATCTGTTGGCCTTTGACAACCTGTTTCATTAATGTACTTTGCTATATAGTTTTCAAGTTCTTTTTCTTCTATATCATCTTTAAATTTTAATTTACCACGTATATTGTATATATTAGATATACGCTTTTTTACTATTATTGGAAGCTCATCTGATACCAAATTAATTTGCTTTAAAAAGAAAAGTGGAAAGCCACTATGCCTTACAGCATCTAGATTTTCATGATATGCTGTAGATATATACATACCATTTACTTTATCTATTCTAATAATTTTTATATTATCCCATAAAACATCTATTACCATCTATATTTCCTCCATTTCACACTCATAATATTTATCGTCCATAATCTTATAATAATCTAAATTTAAGCATTCACATATACTTCTTAATCTGTTATCAAAAGCTATTCTAACAAATGTTTTATACTCTTCAGGAATTTTACTATTAGTTTTCTTCTCAACATTTAAAATAGCATTATCTATATTCATATTTTCTGCACACTCTTTTGCAAATGCGTAATTATCTTCATTTTCCTCAATTAAATAATATAGTGTGTCTTCCCAGTATGGATATTCACTTTCTCGCTTATATTCAGGAACTCCTGCACTATAGCTACATTCACTCAGCTTATCTGCTAATATATCTGGTTCATCTAGCATATCTATTATCTCATCTTTGGAAAAATTTGAGCCTAAAGCATAAGTATTATGGCAAAGTGGTGCAAGTTCAAGGTCTTCTTCCCCTTTAGTATTAATACCTGCTATAAAATCAAAATCACAAGCTTCTCTATCTGTGGATAATGCAAATATATCTGCAATACATACCTTTTGAATATCATTTATACATTTTTCTTCTATCTCTTCATCTAAATAATCTGCCATACAGTATTCATGTATTGAATCAAATAAATCTTCAATATTATACTTTTCTTCTGTGTTATAGTATTTACTTTCAAGAAGCTCTGATGCATTAATAATAAACTGGTCTTTATTATAGTCTTCCAGTATATTTTCAGATATAGTAGCTACATTTCCATCATATTGAGCTAAATCAAAATCAACATTTTTAATTCCAACTTGTTTCATTAGCTCTTCATAAAGAAGCTCTGAATACACATTATACTCATTGTTTAAATATTCATATTCACGTGGTTTAACATAGATAAATTTTTCTTTCTCCTCCTTTCCTACTCTTGTCCAAAAATTTTTTTCATCATATCCATCAATATAGTATGGATATGTAAATCCTTCTGGATTATTTAATAAGTATTCGTCTAAATTAATATATCCAGATTTCCTATAGTCTTCAATATTTTCTTTCATTTATTCCTCACCCCGCAATAGTTATAACACAAATTAAGCTTGAAGTGGTAATATTTTCATGGCTATTTTCATGTAAGTTTTTGTAAGGTGCAAAACAATATAAAAAAGTAGGAATATTGCTTCCTACTTTTACTCGATATTTAGGAAATTTTAGATAAAAAAAATCAATGAAATTTTTTCATTGATTAATTCTATTAATGGAAAAATAATCTGTCATTAACCTGTTGTTATTATTGGGATTAATTTTTAACCTATTCTTTATAAAAATAGGTATATCTTCTTTTTCTTTTTTTCTTACTAATACAGATGGCATCCCATCTGATTCTAAAGAAGATATATTTTTAGTATTTGGCTTATATACCAAATACTCATTTTTTTCATAAATTTCTCCTATATTTATATTTTTCCATCTAACATCATAAATTCTTTTCATATAATTATATCCCCCCTAAATATTAATTTTATGAGTCAAATTCAGACGCTAATATAATTATACCATTTTTATGATGTTATGTCAACGTTTAGCCACCTTTTTTTGTGGTTATATTTAGTCTTATTTTTTATTATTTTGCTACAAGAGTTATATAATCTGTAACTCTTTTGCATCTTGTTTTATTAATATATTCTAAAATGGATTTCTCTACATTTTCAGTATCTTTTAAGACTGAGCTTAAATACTCAGCACTAGGAATTCTATCTAGTATAATATTTGGCATTTTATTATCTATAAGTTTTACATTTTGTATAAGTGCTACTGGGAAACCATCCTCTTCTGCTTTAGTAATATTTTCGATACTTAATGTACTAACATACTTATTTTCTTTTATCTTTCTTACTTCTATAATTTCTAAATCTTTCCAATAAAGAGTTATTTGCATAATTATTCCTCTCTTTCTACTTATTCTCTCATTCTATCATCTCTATTTTTATCTATTGCATCTTTTATAGCCATCATATATCTTCTTCTTGGTAAAAAGTTACTTATTAATTGATTTTTATACTCTTCAGGTAATTCTGCATGAGTTCTATTTTCAACCTCTGTAATAGCTGCCATTACATCCATTTTATTAATACAATCATTAAAGAAATCATAAAGTTCAGGATCTAAATTAACAATATAGTTTAATAGTCTTGCATTTACATCTACTTTTTTATTACTAAATGCTTCATTATCTGTAATTACACTTGCACAAGGGGATGCACTTTTTGCAGCATTAGAAGCTAATATATAGTTATCCATATTTGCTCTTACGTTCTCTATTGGTTCTTCTGAACCACATGAAAGCTCATTATCATAAAGAGGTGCAAATTCAAAAATAGGCTTATTTGTCTTTTTATCTATTCCATATAAAAATCCTACATTTTGACAATGTCTATCTGTAGCACCAACTGCACAATCAAAAATTACAGATTTTAAATAGTTCATTAATACATCTTCAATATCGTCAATATCTACATTAGACTTCTTTCCAAAATTTTTTATAGCATTCATTGCATCTTTTATATAGTATGTATGGTCGTTTGGTTGATGAGATGGTAACTGCTCAATTAACTCGTCTAAACTAATCATTATTAATTGGTTTTGTTTATACTCTTCTTCATCTAATATATTATATGATATAGAGTATTTATTTCCATCTCTAATTCCTATATCATAATGTGCACAATTTAATCCAACCTGCTTTGCAAGTTCTTCAGTTATTAATTCTTGCTCTGCTGTATATAATACTCCCACATTTGTTAGACTCCCTTTTCTAAGAAGTATACTTTTCCCATTATATAAAATCCATATTTTATCTCTCTGTTCTGTACCACGTGTTTCTTCTAGAGTATCATATTCGTTTTCGTTTAAAAAACCGTTTAAATCTATATACCCTTCTTTATTTCTGCATTTTTCTAAAGCTTCATCTATACTTAAATTATTATCTTCAATTGTTATATTTTCTTGTTTCATATAATATCACCCTTTTATTCATTATCTTCTTTTAATTCCATTAAATTAAATTTAATGATATTTCCATTGCTGTCTTTTTTATTTATTTGATTTACTTTAACAAAACCTACTCTTTTATATAATTTTATTGCTCTTTTATTAAAAATTCGTACTTCTAATCCTATAGTGTAATTTGGATATTTCTTTTTTGCTACTTTTATAGTATCTCGTAATAAATATTCGCCGTACCCTTTGCCACAATATTTAGGTTTTAATCGTATTCCAATGTAGGCAGTATTTTCGTTTACCAAGTATATTCTAGTAAAGCCAATTAGCTCTTTATTTTTTAAGTAACAAATAAAGCTTTTAGATTTAACTTTATCTAAAATACTATTTTTTGTTTCCACTAACTCTTTAAATGGCGCCATATTATATACTGAATATTTACCCAAATATTTCCATTTACAAATATCCTTTACATACTCTTCATTCATATTATCTTTTGTTATTTTTAATTCATTTTTTCTAATCATAAATAAATTATACTACATAACGAAAAAAAAAGATAGTCATAAGACTATCTTTTATAACTATTCTTGTTCAGGTGCTTCCATAGGACAAACACTTGCACAAGCTCCACATTCAATACATTTTTCTTTATCTATTTCGTATTTTCCATCTCCCATAGATATTGCTCCAACTGGGCAATTCATTTCACATGCACCACATGCTATACATTTATCTGTTATTTTATATGCCATATTATATTCACCTCCTATATCCTATTCTATAATAGTTTCATCATTATAATTTTCATCTTCTTCTGGTTCTTCTACTTCTATTTGCTTTTTCTTTGGTGTCCATTTTAGTTCTTCTACTGGATAACTTTCATATCTTTCTTCATCTTCATCATCTAGGCCAAATCTAACTTTAACTGTTAAATTTAGTATATCTACTGCTGTGACTTTTCCTCTTTCTTTTTCTCCTTTTACTTTAACTATTTCACCTACTTTAGGTAACTTTTTTAAGTTCTCTTTATATAATTCTTCTTCATATCTTAAACAACACATTAATTTGCCACACGCACCAGATAACTTAGACATATTAATTTGTAATCCTTGCTCTTTAGCCATTTTTATTGTAACAGGCTCAAAGTTTTGTAAATGTGTTCTACAACATACTTCTTTTCCACACATTCCTAATGTAGGATACTCTCTTACTTCATCTCTTGGACCTATTTGTCTAAGCTCAATTCTTGCTCTATATTTAGATGCAATTATCTTAACTAACTCTCTAAAGTCTACTCTATCTTCTGATACAAAATATATAGTAAGTTTACTACCATCTAGTGTATATTCGGCAGTTAATACCTTCATATCTAACTCTAGTTTTTTAGCTTGCTCTTTGCAGAATTTCAAAGCCTCTTTTGCTTTATTATTCATATTAGCTTGATTTTTTAAATCTTCTTTTGTAGCAATTCTTTTTATTTTTTCTAGCTTATTTTCATTTTCATTAATGTCCATTACTTTTGCTACTATTCCGATTTCTTCGCCTTTTTCAGTTTCTGCAACAACATTATCTGATACTTTTATATCATCATTTTCTGATATATAAAAAGAAAGTTTTCCAGTCTTTCTAAATCTTATTCCTACTTTCTTCATTTATACCTCCTTGATGTTATCTATTAATCTTAGTAACATGCTGTCTATTATTATATCATAATTTCCGTTAGATTTTAACCTGCTTTTTGCATTTTCTACAATTTTTATACAATTATATTTATTATTCTTATATAATATAAACTCAAGATATTCTAATAACTCACTATTGTTAAAGTCTACACTATTTGATACTTTCATTGTAGCAATTGTATTTAAACTGTCTATACAGCTATATAACTTGTCCACATTATCCAACTTTTCTATAACATTATTTTGTATTATATCTATTGCTTTACCTATTGAGCCTTCTATAAATTCTAGTATATTAGCATTTAAATTAACATTATAATTTGTATTAATATAATGGTTTAACTCTTCAGAAGAAATTCCAGTAAATGCTATCTGGTTTACTCTAGATAATATTGTACTTAAAAAAGAGCTAATATTAGTTGCTATTAATATTATAACTACATATTTAGGTGGTTCTTCTAATGTCTTTAATAACGAGTTTTGTGCAGCAATATTTAAATTTTGTGCGTCATCTATTATATATACTTTTCTAGTACCAGTAGCTGGAACTATATATATATCATCTATTATCTCTTTTCGTATTTGCTCTACTAATATATCTTTTTTATCTTCCCTTTTAGATATAACCTTAAAGTCTGGATTATTTTCTAAATTATCTGTATTTAATATTTTTTTAGCAAATTCATAGGCAATTTTCTTCTTTCCAATTCCACTATTGCCAAAAAATAGATATGAATGAGAAATATTGCCATTTTCTATATTTTTGCTTAAAATTTCTTTCTGCTTTTCATGTCCAACAATATTTTCAAACATATCTATTCTCCTTCTTTACTTTATTGCACCTATTTTATTGAAAGGCCAAATTCTGCATACAACTTTACCATTTACTCTTTCTATTGGTACACATCCAAATGTTCTTGAATCACTACTCTCTTCTCTGTTATCTCCCATTACATATACAGTTCCTTCAGGAACAATAACATCTGCATACTCTGGTTCTTGAACACTTGTTATTGGCTCTCTAATATAGTCCTCTTCAAGTTTTTCACCATTTCTATATACATTTCCATCTTTTATTTCTATATGGTCACCAGCCATACCTATTACCCTTTTAATATAATTAACTTTATTTACATCCATAAACTCATATAGGAATAAAGTTAGTCCTGTATAGTTTTCATATTGTGCAGTTGGAAATGTTTCTTCTGTATCAATATATAACTTATTATCTATTGGTGCTTCAAATGTAACTATATCGCCATAGTTGAATTTATTACCTGAAAGCCATGGTCTTGTTACTAATACTCTTTCTCCACTAACAACTGTAGGGTACATAGATTTTTGTCTAACACCAGGTGCAGATATAAAGAAATAGTTAATATTTAGGTATATTACATATGCTATTACAAAGCATAATACCCAATCAATTATCTCTCTTACTACTCCTCTAGTTGTTTTCTTTAGCTTTTCTGTATCTTCTTTCTTTTGGTAATTAATATCATCATAGTACTCTTCACTGTCTTGTGAAGGTTCTTCTTGCTTTTCTTCTTCAACTTCTTCAGGCTCTTGCGCTACATTTTCTTTTTGTAGTTCTTGCTCTTCTACTTGTTCTTGCTCTTGCTCTTTTTCTTTTTCCTCTTGTTCCTCTTTTACTTCTTCTTTTAATTCTTCTATTTCTTCTGTTTCTTCTGCAAGTTCGTCTTCTTCTTTTTTCTTTTCTTCAACTTCAATAGTTGGATTTTCTTCTGTTTCAGCTGTAACTTGTTCTTCTGGAACTTGTTCAGTTTCAACTTCAGGTGTTTCTTCAACACTTACTTCAACATTTTCTAGTTCTTCCTTGTTTTCTTTATCATTCATATCTTTTGTTTACCTCCTATAATCTATATAAACATACAAAATACTAATGTATGTTAGTACCATTTTCTAATGTACCATTATTATTATCTAGTATTAATAATTTTACCACATCATCATCACCTGCTGCAAGTAGCATTCCGTTTGATTCTATGCCACATAGTTTTGCAGGTTTTAAATTTGTTACTACTACAATTTGTTTGTTTAGTAATTCTTCTTCCTTATAGTATGGTACAATTCCAGATACAATTGTTCTTAATTCTTTTTCTCCTACATCAACTTGTAATTTGTATAATTTTTTAGATTTAGCTACTTTTTCTACTTCTTTTATTTGTCCAACTTTAAGCTCAACTTTATCTAGCTCATCTATTGTTATTATTCCTTTTCTATCTTCACTTTCTTTATTTTCTTCTTCATCTTCAACTTTAAATAGGTCTTCTGTTAGCTCTACTCTTGGGAATAATATCTCACCTTTTGATACTTTAGTACCATTTTTTAGTACTCCAAATTCTTTTGCACTATCCCAAGTTATATCTTCACCACTTACTCCTATTTGGTTAAATATTTTATTTGGTGTATCTACAAAGCAAATTTGAAGTGGTATGGCAATTATTCTTATACATTCAACTAAATTGTATAGTACTTGATTTAATCTATCTGTATTACCTTCTTTAGCAAGTATCCATGGTGTACTTAAATCTATGTATTTATTTGCTTTAGATATTAATTTCCAAATTTCTGCTATTGCTTCATTTGTCTTTAACTCATCCATATATTTTTCTATATTAGTTACTGTTTGCTTTGCTACACTTATTAATTCTTCATCTATATCTTGTAATGGTAAATTATCTTTCTTTACTATTATACCATCATTATACTTTTCAGCCATAGCAGTTACTCTACTAACTAAATTTCCTAAGTCGTTAGATAAGTCTGAGTTTACTCTTTCTACAAATAGTTCTTCTGAGAAATTACCATCTTCTCCAAATGTAATCTCTTTTATTAAATAGTATCTTAAAGCATCTACACTAGTTGCATTTATATATACTCTAGGATCTTTATAGTTTCCAAATGATTTACTTATTTTCTTGTTATTAACTAATAACCAACCATGTCCAAATATCTTACCTGGTAAAGGTAAATCTAATGACATTAATATTGCTGGCCATATTATAGCATGAAATCTAAATATTTCTTTTCCTACTAAATGTATATCTGCTGGCCAATATTTCTTGAACATTTCGTCATTATCTGTTGTATATCCTAATCCGTTTATATAGTTAGTTAAAGCATCTAACCATACATATACTGTATGCTTAGGATCAAATGGTACTCTAATACCCCAGTCTATAGTTGTTCTAGTAACACATAAATCTTCTAGGCCTTTATCAAAAAAGTTTTTAATCATTTCATTTTTTCTTTTCTCTGGTTCTAGAAATTCTGGATGTTCCTCATAATACTTTAATAATCTATCTTGATATTTAGATAGTCTAAAGAAGTAACTTTCTTCTTTTACTTCTTTTACTTCTCTACCACAATCAGGACATTTTCCATCAACAAGTTGTGTTTCTGTCCAAAAAGATTCACATGGTGTACAATATAACCCTTTGTACTCTCCTTTGTATATATCTCCTTTATTGTATAGCTTTTCAAATATTTTTTGAACTGCTAAAACATGTTCTTCATCTGTAGTTCTTATATATTTATTATAACTTATTTTCAACACTTTCCACAAGTCTTTTGCTCTTGCTACAAATTCGTCTACATATTCTTTAGGAGTTATTCCTTGAGCTTTTGCTTTTTCTTCTATTTTTTGGCCGTGCTCATCTGTGCCTGTCATAAAAAATACATCATAACCTCTTAATCTTTTATATCTTGCAAGTGTATCTGCCATTAATGTACAATAACATGTTCCTACATGAAAATCTCCACTTGGATAATATATAGGTGTTGTTATGTAGTATTTCTTATTTTCTTCCATATTTTCACTCCTTTTCTGCATTAACTATAGCCATAGCCACTGCATTATCCTCTATATGAGAAATGCTTATATCTATGTTTATATTGTATTTATTAAAAATATCTTGCAATTTACTATTAAGAATATTTATATACGGTCTTCTTCTATAGACATTGTCATTTATTATCTCAACATCTAAAAAAGAAGGAGAATATTTCTCTGAAATTAAAATCTTAGACATTGCTTTATATATTGCTTCTTTACATGCAAATCTACCTGCATATCTTTGAGATTTTACACTCTCATTATTACTTTTTTCAATGTCATTAATTTCATTTTCTGAAAATATCTTCTGTTTAAATAGATTATTCTCAGATATTTTCTCTTTTATTCTACTTACTTCAATTATATCTGTTCCGCAATAAATACTCATAATTTCCTTTCAAAGGCGCGTGGTCTAGGACCATGAGGTCACAAGTTTAACTTTGGTCACTCCGACCATACACATCTTTACACATTATATATTATACTTTTTTGGGTATAAAGTCAATATTTTCAAAGAAATTAAGGAAAATGTATTGATTAATAACATATAATATATTATAATTATTTACTGTCTAATTCGACGCTACTTATACATTATTTTATAACATTTTTCTTAAAAACTATTGATTTTTAGACATACAAGTGTTATAATAATTTTCGTACACAGTTTCGGGGTGTAGCTCAGTTGGTAGAGCGCGTGGTTTGGGACCATGAGGTCGCAGGTTCGGGTCCTGTCACTCCGACCAATGATAGATGTTTTTATAGGATTTAACGTGTTCTATAAAAGCATCTTTTTTATTCATGTTAATAATTTAAGGTCTTATTTTAGATTTATGCTCTTTCTTATATTTATAGATATATCAATATCAAATATTTTTGTTAAGTCATAAATATCAAGTGCTCCTATACACTTTCAATATATAGTTATAATTTTTACTGTTTCTCCATTTGTTAATTTTTCAACGTGATTATTTTATTTCGTCTATAAGTTCATTTAGCATTTTTCTCGTTAATTTTTCATTCTTATATATTTGCGAACAATAGCAATAAACATAACTACTGTGATTTTTCAATTAAAATAATAGTTTAGATTAGATATACAATCAGAAAAAGAATTTAAAAATTTTTAATACTTGTAGACACTCCTTACTAATTATGATGCCATAGCATTATTAAACTATATATTAAAAATAAAGGTGACTTGTAAAAGTAATTTCTACTTAGAAAAAGTAACTTCCGTTGTAAGATAAAAAGCATAATTTAAAGATA
>CANRAK010000031.1 GCA_947628575.1 uncultured Clostridia bacterium
TTACACATCTCATGCATATGTTCATGCATTTCTGTATTACTTATTTTGTGCTTAAATATTAAATCTATTATAGTACCGAAAATTATTGCAATAATTAATTTTATACCTATTATTATAAATAAGTCTTTAATTCTATCAGGGTAAGTTAAAAGAATAGGGATAGCTTCATCTGATGTTGCTAAAAATACAGCAACAAGAGTACCTATAGTAATAACTCTACTTGAAAATAAATTAGCTGCAACAGCTGAAAAACCGCATTGAGGTAATATTCCAAGTACACTACCAAAAATTTTACTATACTTACCAGAATTAGATAATACTTTTTCAATTTTATTACTTGATTTATGCTCAATAAATTCTATTAATAAGTATGAAATAAATAGGAAAGGTAGAATTTTAATAGAATCAATTAATGTATCAATTATTATATCTATCATTTTTCCTCCTAAATTACAAATTATTTGCATCTAAAGATTATACTATTAATTATGTAATTTGTCAACAAAAAATGACCATAGATATAAGAGATTTATGCAGAAAATTGTCGTAATTAAATTTACATATTATACAATACTAAAATACATTTTATTTGACAAAAACCATATAATAACGATATAATACATACGATAAGTAAAAAAATAGAGGAGGCATATTTTATGATGAGCTTAAGAGATTTTAAAGTACCAGATTTTAAGTTTCCTAAATTTAAAATGGATAATATAGAAAAAATTGATGATTTAACAAAAGAAGTTAAAAATAAGGGAAAACAAAAAGGGTACAAGCCTGGAGATCCAATTCCAGAACCAAAAAGATATAATACTTTTCAAGAAGTTTTTGAAGATGTAACAGTAAAATATAAAGATAATGTTTTAATTACACAAAAATTTGATCATAAAGGAAAGTATGAAGATATTACTTATGGTAAATTTAGAGAAGATGTAATTGGGCTTGGAACAGGACTAATTGAATATTTAGGGCTTAGAGATAAACGAATCGTAATAATTAGTGAAACTACATATCATTGGTATGTATCATATATGGCAGTTTTATGTGGTGTTGGAATAGCTGTTCCAATGGATAAAGAACTACCAGAAAATGAGTTTGTAAATTTAGTTAAAAGATCTAAGGCTTCAGCAGTAATTTATTCTTCTAGAAAAAAGGAGCTTATAGAAAAGACTAGAGAAGAGTTAAAAGATGTAGATTATTTTATTGAGATGTATTCAGACAAAGAACTAGATGGAAAAGATGTAGGATTTAATACAATATTACAAATTGGGGATAAATTATATAAAAATGGTAATAATTGCTTACTTGATACTAAAATAGATAAAGATGAATTTAAAGTATTAATTTTTACATCGGGTACTACTTCTGCATCTAAGGGTGTAATGGTATGTAATAGGAACTTAACTGAAAATGTATACGCATGTGGCTGTTATGTATATTTGACAGAAAAAGATAGATTATTTTCAGTTTTACCACTTCATCATACTTATGAATCAACAATAGGATTTTTATATCCATTTTCTGTAGGAGCTTCTGTTGCTGTATGTGAAGGACTTAAGTATATAGTTAAGAATTTAGGTGAAACTCAACCAACAGCATTACTTGCAGTACCTCTTTTAATAGAAAATTTATATAAAAAGATTAATCAAAATATTAAAAAATCTGGTAAAGAAACACTAGTAAACTCAATGATACATTTAACTAATGCATTAAAATTAGTTGGTATTGATATAAAAAGAAAAGTATTTGATGAAATTCTTCAAAATCTAGGAGGAAAAATTAGAATAATTGTTTCAGCAGCTGCACCTATTGATAGAAAGATAGGAAAGTGGATAGAAGATATAGGAATTGAATTTTTACAAGGATATGGACTTACTGAAACTGCACCAATTGCTGCACTTACACCTGAGGCCGACCCTAGAGTAGGCTCTGTTGGAAAAGCAGTTACTTGTGCTGAGCTTAAAATAAAAGATCCAGATGAAAATGGTGAGGGTGAAGTATTAATTAAAAGTACAACTCTTATGCTTGGATATTATGAAATGGAAGAAGAAACTAAAAAGGTAATACAAGATGGTTGGTTTAATAGTGGAGATGTTGGATATTTAGATAAAGATGGCTTTTTATATATAACTGGACGTTCAAAAAATGTAATAGTTACAGCAAACGGTAAAAATATATATCCAGAAGAATTAGAACTGTTACTTTCTAAAATACCTTATATATCTGAATGTATGGTATATGGAAAAGGAGAAAAAGATAATCTTACAGTAGCAGTTAAGGTTATACCAAATTATGAGTATATCAAAGAAAATGCTAAAGGTGTAACAACTGATGAAGAAATATATAACTTAATATGGGAAGAAATAAAGAAATTAAATAAGGGACTTACTTCATATAAAGCAATAAAAGAACTTGAAATAAAGAAGGATGAATTTGAAAAGACAACTACAATGAAAATAAAAAGATATGCTGAATTAAATAAAGATAAGAAAAAATAAGAAAAAATTAGAATAAATTAGGACTACAGTACATATGATAGTGTAATGTAGTCCTATAATAATTTATAAATATTTCAAAAAGGCTTGACAAGTAAATTATAATATACTATAATAATAAAGTACACAGTATCGCGGGGTAGAGCAGTTGGCAGCTCGTTGGGCTCATAACCCGAAGGTCGCAAGTTCGAGTCTTGCCCCCGCAACCATAAATGAGGCTTTTAGCCTCGTTTTTTTTTATTTCAAAAACATTTATAACTTTTGTAGAAAATAGTAAAACGATTGTACGTTTTTTTCAAACATTTATATTGATTAATATTAAATAAAATTATATAATGTTATTAGTTTACGAGGTGAATATATGTTTTATGAAAAACAACCATTAAAACAACAAAACAATTATAAATATATGCTAAAAGTGATGGGAAGCCTTTCAAATTTGTTTTCAGAAAGCAATCAACCCTATTTATATTATAGATGTCATGAAAATATATTTTGCAAATATTTTGAAGCTCAAAATTTAAGTAGGGAGGATAGTTCGGCTGATGCTCAAAAAGGAAAAATAGGAATTGGCTTGAAAACATGGGTTGGGGCAGATAATCAAAAAATAGCTGAATTTAATAAACTAAAAGAAGAATATATGAATTTGCAACCATACGAAATGATTTGTAAAATAGCAAGTTATAGAAATGAAAGAATCAGAATTACACAGAATTTACATGGTATTGATGAAATGATATACCATATAGTAAAAAGAGTGCCAAATGCAATGCAAATTTACGAGTATGCTTTTGAAATGATTGATATTGATAATATAAAAATAGATAGTAAAAAAAGCTCAGCAACAAATATATATTTTCAAGATGGAAAACATGAGTATCATTTTAATATAAGCAAGAGTACATTATATATGATTTTTAAAAATATGATTTTGCTTGATTCGTTTAATGTTGATATATTAGAAGATCCATACCAATATTTAGAAAATATAGCGAAAAAAAATAAAAATATACTTGATAATATGATGACAAAGATTAAACCAGAGCATGAACAACTTTGCTTAAGATTATATACTGTTAATAGAATTACAAAAGAAAAAGTTGTAGAACAAAAAAGTGGATTAAATCAATGGAATGGTGCTAGAAAAGGAAGAGATGGAAATTATAAACCAAGAAATCCAAATGAAGTTTATATTCCTTATCCAAAAAAAGATAGAATAAGAAGTAAAGGATTTTTTCCTGATAGAAATGTTTCGTTTGAACTTTTGTTACCAGATGGAAAAAGTATACAAGCAAAGGTTTGTCAAGAAAATGGTAAAGCAATAATGAGTAATCCTAATTCCGAACTAGGAGAATGGTTGTTAAGAAATGTCTTTGAATTACCTATAGGACAAGTTGTTACATATAAAGATTTACAAGTATATGGAATTGACTCGGTTATATTTACTAAATTAGGTAATAATAAGTATAAAATTGATTTTACATATATTGGTACTTATGAAAAATTATTAGGAATAGAAGATGAAAATTTTGAAAATTAAGATTATAATATATAAAGGACAGTATAAATCCTTTATGTATTATTAAATTAAAAGCGGCACGCCGCTCTTATGTGATATAGAAGGGTGATGTATATGAATAAAAAATGGACAGTAGGTAGCTTTTTTGCAGGTGTAGGTGGAATTGATTTGGGATTTGAAGAAACAGAAATGTTTGATGTAATATATGCTAATGAATTTGATGAATATCCAATAAAAACTTACGAACAAAACTTTAATATAAAAGTTGATAATAGAGATATAAATGAAGTTAAAGGAAATGAAATACCTGACTTTGATATAATGGTTGGTGGTTTTCCATGTCAGGCTTTTTCTGTTGCGGGATATAGACAAGGCTTTGAAGATGAAAAAGGAAGAGGAAATTTATTTTTTGAAATGGCTAGAATTATTGAAGAAAAAAAAGCTAATGGACATCAACCAATTGCAGTATTTTTTGAAAATGTAAAAAATTTGGTGGGACATGATAATGGAAAAACATTTAATGTAATTTTAGATACTCTATACTCTTTGGGCTATCATGTTCAACAAATGGTTTTAAATGCTAGTCAATATGGTAATATACCTCAAAATAGAGAAAGAATATATATAGTAGGATTTTTAGATGAGAAATCTTTTAATAAATTTCATTTTCCTCTACCTAAGCAACTTACAAAGAAACTATCTGATATTATAGATTTTAATAATAAACAATCTGATGATTATTATTACACTCCAGAAAAATGCAAATTTTATGATATATTAGACAAAGAAATGAAAGACTTTAATGCGATTTATCAATGGAGAAGAGTTTATGTCAGAGAAAATAAAAGTAATGTATGTCCTACTCTTACAGCAAATATGGGAACTGGTGGTCACAATGTTCCGTTAATAAGATGTGAGTCAGGTATTAGAAAACTAACACCTAGAGAATGTTTTAATTTACAAGGCTTTCCCGAAAATTTTAAACTGCCTGAAAATATAAGTAATACAAGATTATATAAACAGGCTGGTAATAGCGTTGTTGTTCCTGTTATTGAGAGAATTGCAGAAAATGTAGCAGATGCACTTAATAATATTAGTGTACAAGAAAATATTTAGGAGTGTTAAGAATAATGGGAAAAATACAATATTATGAATTGAATGGAAATAAAAAATGTGAAGAAAAATTAAATGAAGAAAATCTTGGAAATATAAACGGTATGATGTCAAAATGTTATTTGATAGATGGTACTGAAAAGGTTGGATATGCTGATCCTTATAGAACGCATGATAAAAAACAATATGATAATAAGGTACATGATTACATTTATTTATGGACATGGGATAATTTAGATGAAAATACACATCAATTAATTGGAGATGATGACTCAAAATATAATCAAACATTTATACCAATTAATATTAATGAAATAAAAAATATTGAAGTAATATTGTACTCTAATGCTAAGTGGAGTGAAAAATTAACAAATATATTTAATTTAAAAAAATAAAAAATAATAAGAAATTTATCTTAATATTACTTACTTTATCTAACGACAAACTACACGCAAAAGTATGTAAGTAAGTCTACTTTATGATGTTGTCGTGTATTTCCACAACCATAAATGAGGCTTTTAGCCTCGTTTTTTCTATAAATTTGTTTATGTCTTTGAAAAATTATGTAAACTATTGCAATATATCGTAATTTATGGTAAACTATAAATGTAGTATTTCAATTCGACCATTCGCGTGATACTACCATAGAAATTATAATAAAGAATGTTGAGAATCTTTCTTTATGAATGGCAAAATTTAAACCGTAGTAGAATTATGGTTGGTTTTGCTATGAAATGAAGGGAGGTTCTTTTTTAGTATCAACCAAATGTAGAATAAGGAGATAGAAAAAAATGAAAAAAGAATTAAAATTTTATGAAGAAATAGGAAATTGGGACTTTGACCACATAAAACGTAAAACTGAAAAGAAAACAAAATGGGATTATTATGAAAAGATAAAAGAAAATGTATCTGAAACATCTTTATGCTTAGACATTGGAACAGGTGGAGGAGAAAAAGTATTAAAAAAATATCCAGATGTTGGAATGATAATTGCAACAGATTTTTCTGATGAGATGATAAAAACTGCTAAGAAAAATCAAAAAGAATATCCTAAAAAAAGAGTTAAGTTTACTAAAATGGATAATTTAAAAATGACATTTCCAAAAAATACTTTTGATTTAATATCTGCAAAGCATACTGTAATATCTGCAGAGCAAATTTATGAGCTATTAGTTGAAGGTGGCACACTTGTAATTGAAGGAGTAGATCAAAAAGACTGCTGGCATCTAAAAGAAATGTTTAAAAGAGGACAAGCATTTTTCGATGCAGTACCAATATCTAAAATTGATTATGACAATTTAGTAAAAGCGGGATTTAAAAACATTGAGCTTGTAGAAATAAATGAAGATGAATATTATGAAACTGAAGAGGATTTACTAGCTTTACTTTTAAAAACTCCAATTTTAGATGACTTTTCAGAAACAGATGAAAATGAGAATTTTGACCACTCTAAAGTAATAGAAAAAGAAATTTTTAACGAGTATGTAAAAAGATATAAAACAGAAAAAGGAATACTATTAGAAAGAGTCCTATATGGAATTGTAGCTAAAAAGTAATATTAGTAATAAAAAGCCTATCAAAAAAATAATTTGATAGGCTTTATAATTTGACTTTTCTTATATTATTGATATAATTTAAGTGGGAGGTATAAGTTGTTATGAGACTAATACTTGCATCAAAATCTTTAACTAGAAAAAGTATAATGGATAGTCTAAATATAAAGTATGA
This sequence comes from uncultured Clostridia bacterium, assembly GCA_947628575.1. Taxonomy (GTDB): domain Bacteria; phylum Bacillota; class Clostridia; order TANB77; family CAG-465; genus CAG-465. The sequence goes on from CANRAK010000031.1 coordinate 6,862, forward strand.
TATTATATCAAGTAATGCTGATGAAATCTCTGCTAGTAATGATCCAGTAAAGTATGTAGAAGAACTATCTGTTATTAAAGCTAAAGAAGTAATGAAAAAAGTTAAAACAAAAGATAATATTATTATTGCAGCTGATTCAATTATATATAAAGACGGTAAAAAATATGAAAAGCCAAAATCTATAGAAGAAGCAAAACAGACCTTAAGGGAATTAAGTAATACTAAAAATCAAGGAGTTACTGGTGTTACACTTGTAGATACAAGTAATAATAATATGCTTACATTTTCATGTGTAACTGATGTATATTTTAAAAATATAAGTGAAGAAGATATAAATTGGTATGTTGAACATGAAGAAGGACTGCTAGATAAAGCAGGATATTCTTTAGAAGGGATAATGTCATTGTTTTTAGATAAGCTAGATGGAGACTATTATAATGTGTTAGGACTACCACTTGGTATTATTTATTCTAAGATTAATGAACTAGGTTATAGCTTAAAAGATTTTACATAGAAATGGAGGTGCATACTCTATGATTTTAAATACAGAAAATAAATATATATGTAAGGATAAAGAAAAACTAAAAGAGATAATGAAAAGAGAAGGCTTTATATTTAAAGACAGTACACTTCAAAGAGATGAGTACTTTATAGACTTAAATTCAAAAATGCTTTCTAAAGAGGCATGTATAAGGTTAAGATGTACAAATAATAAAGAGATAGTTTTATCTTTTGATGGTACTATTGAAAATATAAGTTCTTTAGATATAAAAGATATTCAAAAAATACATAGTGATATATCTCAATACGAAAATATAATATCATTTCTTGCAGATTTAGGATATTATAAATATGTAAGCTTAAATATACTAAAAGAAACGTATGTAAAAAAAGATAAAGAATATTATTATAATATAAGAATAGATACAGTAGAAAATGTAGGAGAATTTATAGATTATAGTATATATACAGAAAGTAATGATACAGAAAAAGCAAATAGCATTTTTAATGAATTTGAGAAGACATTAGAAGAAGCATTATCTGAACAAGTAAAGAACAAGTATAGAGATTATAGTGCTAAATATATATACAACACATTATATAAAGGCGATAATCTTAAAAAGATACTAGTTGAAATGGATAAAATATTATGTGATTTAGATGTAAATAATATAGAAAATACTATTAAAAATAAATATACAATATTAAATCTAGAATTAATAGAAAAACTAGAACAACTAGGATTAGAAGTTAGTGTTGTCTATTCAAGTGCAGACAAAGAATTAGTAGAGAATATAAAATTATATCTAAATAAAGTTGGATATGCACCTAATTTTATGAATATAACACAAATTAAAGAAATAGCAGTACGAGAAACATTGATTATTGAAAAGCAAAAGAAGATAGAGTTTAGTGAAATAGCTTTATGTATTATAAATAATAAAAAGGATAGGGAATAATTATGAAAGATAAAAAAATAATAATAGTTTTAGTTTCTATACTTGTAATATCAGTTGTTGCAATCGTATGTATAGTAACTTTTAATAATAAAGATAAAAAAATAAATCAAGATGCAGATATAGTATTTAGTTTAAATGCAGATAAAACTAAAATAAAAGCTGGTGATACAGTAACAATAAGTTTAGACTTAGATAAAGTGCCTGCTAATGGTTTAGGAGTTTGTGCATTTAATGCAACTATTATATATGATAGTTCAAAGTTAAGCTTAAATATTAAAAGTGAAGAGGAAGATTATATAGCATATGACAGTTATGCAGGAAATGTTGGAAAGAAATTTTTAATGAGAGATGAAGCTATTACAGAATATGACTATAACAAAGAAAAAAATGAAAAAGGTATAGTCCTCATTGCAGCAGTTGCTGCTCAAGATGCAGTTAATGAAACAGGTAATGTATATACGATTACATTTAAAGCAAATGAGGATATAAATATAAAAGAAAATGGATTATATTTAAAAACAAATGAAGATGGAGAATATGATTTTGTAGCAGCAGGAGTAAAAATAACAGATGATAATTTATATGATGTAAATTCAGACTTAAAATATGTATTAAAAAATAATATATAACATTTATGTAATATATATAATTCATTCAAATTTATTGTAAACAAAACTGTTTACTATAGAAAATATATACATAAAATTGTTACTAAATTGCCATAAAACGGTTTTAATTGTGAAATAAACCAAAAAATGGTTTAAAAATGCTTAATAAATACTTGAATATGAAAAAAATATATGCTATTATTGAATAGTAAACAATATGTTTATAAAGGGGGAATTAAGAGTTATGAAGAAAAATTTCAAAGTGAAAGCTTTAGTTTTTGTATTAGTCGCTTTGATGGTTGTAGTAGCTATGCCAAAAGTAATGGCAGAAGAAGCTAAGCCACCAAAATATACAAACTCAACTACTGAAGGCGCTGCTGATGTAGTTTATAGCTTGAATGCAGATAAAACCAAAGTACATCCAGGTGATACTGTAAAGGTTACTTTAACTCTAGAAAATTGGAATACAGAGTATGGTATAAATGCATTATCTTTTAGATTATATTATAATACAGATCAATTAACTTGTGTTAAAAAATCAAATGGTAGAGTTGATTTTGATATAGGTGAGGTTGGAGAACTATTAGACACAAAAGCACTAACAGGACTATCAGATAATGAAGAGGCTGGATATGAAAATTTCCACACATTATCTTTTGCTAGTACAACATCAGATCCTGAAATAAATTCTGAAACTGATGAAGAAAATGAACATATGCATGATAACTTTTATAAAGGAAAATCTGTAATAACAATGAAATTTACAGTAAATGAAGGCGCTTCTGGACCATTAGATATATATTTAAAGAATGCTGATGGTGAAGATGGATTTAACACTTCTGTATCAACATTTGATGGCGATTTATGGGGTACAAACACTAGAACTACATTCTTTGTAAAGAGTAATTTAGATGATTTAATGGTTGAAGTACCAGCTAAAAGTGTTAAATTTAAAGATGATATAGCACAAAAAGGTGCTTTCTTAGATACTGGATCTAATAACACATTAGATTTAAATCAATATCTTATAATTAATCCTGAAAACACAACAGATACTGTTTCTTGGTCAGTAGACGATAGTGGAATTGTATCTTGTGATAATGGTGTATTAACTGCTAAAGGAAAAGGAACTACTAAAGTTCATGTTAAAGTAGGTAAACAAACTGCTGAAATAACAGTAACAGTAACTATACCATTAGAAGGAATTGAATTCTCAGATACTAGTGAAGTAAACTTAGATAAAACAACAAATCCTACAATGGATATTAAAGATCGTCTAAAATTCTTACCAGATGGTGCTGAAGCATCAAATGTAGAGTGGAGTGTAGACGACGAAGGTATTGTAAATGTTGAAAATGGTGTATTAACTGCTATTGGAAAAGGATCAACTTATGTATCTGCAAAAGTTGGTGAATTTACAACAGAAGTTAAAATAAAAGTTAATGTAACAGTTTCTGTAGGAAGTGTAAGCTTTGGAGATAATAAATTAGTAGCATTAGATACAAAAGATAATACTACTAGAAATCTAGATAATATGCTAGTATATAATCCATCTGATGCTGATATTGTAAGCAAAACATGGGAAGTTGTAGAAGGACAAGATGTTATAGACGTAGATCAATCAGGTAACGTAACTGTTAAAAAATATGGTGAAGCAGTTGTTAAAGTTACAGTTGATGGAAAAGAAGCTACTATTAAAGTTGTAGTTACTGTTCCATTAGAATCTATATCTGTAGATAAAGATAGTGTTACAGTATATAAAGGTGAAACTGACACAGTTAAAGTAACTGCTCAACCAGAAGGTGCAGTTTATGAGAAAATAAGAGTTTCATTCAAAGAAGGTGGCGAATATGCACACGCTACTGTAAACGATGATGGAACTATTGAAATTCAAGGACTAAAAAGAGGAAATGCTGTATTAGTTGTAACAGCTAATGAATCAGAATTACCTGCATTTAGTAAAGAAATAAATATAACTGTTAAAGAAAATAAAATAACTGGTGTAACAATAGTACCAGAAAATGAAGATGAACTTTTAAGAGGTAATACTAAAAAACTATCTACTACATATACAACTGAAGAAGATGGTCAAGAAAATCCTCATGCAACAACTGATAGTACAAAAGTAACTTGGGAATCTTTAAATCCTGATGTAGCAACAGTTGACCAAAATGGTGTTGTAACTGGTGTTAAAGAAGGAGAAGCAGAAATAGTTGCTAAAATGGTTGATGGTACTATAACAACTAAATACACAGTAAAAGTAAAAGAAATTCACGTAGAAGGAATTGAATTCCCTGATGAAGTAGATTTTGGTGATGTATATGTTGATGATGTTCTTGAACTACCATTTGACATTAAACCAGAAAATTGTACTGATACACTTGAAGAGTTACTTGAATACTTTAACTTTGAATATGACAAAGATATGTTAGATGTAGAAGTTACTTATGATCCTAAAACAGGAAAAGGTAGCTTAAAAGTAACTACTAAAAAAGCAGGAGATGCTAAAGTACAAGTTACATATGGTGAAGATGAAAATGGAGATCCATATACTTGGTCATTAGAATTTACTACACTTGAAAGACCAGTTGAAGAAGAAAATAGTGACACTCCAGATACAGGTGATATGCCAGTTGCAATGCTAGCAATTGTTATGAGTATTTCACTTGCAGGAATATGTGTTTCTAAAAAAGTATTTGTAAAGTAAAATTAATAATATAATGGCTGAAAGGGATATTACTTATAATATCCCTTTTTTCCTAATATAAGGAAAAAACTCATTTTGTATTGCAGAATATACCAATTTATGGTATATTATATAATGTATAGTTACATAATACATGAAATTATAATATATATATTATTATAATTTTAATGTAATATAAAAAGGTAGGGAAAATATGAAGAAATTGAAGATATTTATAATAACATTATTTATATTAATTACTTGTAGTATAGGAAGTAATGTTTTTGCTGCCTCTACAGATAAACTTATAAGTTTAGGGAGAAATGGGTATAATATTACTGTTACAAAAGGTACTACTGTAAATGATATAATTGGAGTTTTAGGACAACCTAAAATTCAAACTGTTTCTGTTTTTGGGGGACAGGCTTATACTTTTTATACAGATGACAATTATACTAATTACTTATATATTGAAACTGCTAAAAATGGAAAAATTGCTTCTTTTGGTTCTGTAGATCCATCATATAAAATTTATGATGTTAATACACAAGGCTACGGAGATGAATATGACTATTATAATAATGGCATATTACATGGATATTTATTTTCTAATTCTGGTACAGTAGCTGGAGGTGTATATTATAATCCTGAAGCACTATATGGAGCTAATAATTCTAATGCTAAAATATTAATGATTAACTCTTTCCAAGATACTTATATGAGTAATCCTACTAAGTATTTAAGAGGAATAAGTGAGCATGCTGTTACTATGTATAATGCATTAAGTACTATTCTTGGAAATAAAACTAATCTTGAATTTAATGAAGATTTTTTCTATATAAATGAACAATTCAAAAAATTTGGTACAACAACAAGAGAATATATAAGAGATATGGGAAAAGTTACACTTTGTATGAAAACTATACCTTTAGTTGAAAATGTAGAAATATCTACATATGGATATTATTTATTATCTCCAATGTATTGGGCAGATTTAGTTAAAAAAAGTAAAAATATACAATTTGGAGAGAAAAATCAAGCTGTTTTTTATTATAATGAAAATACAAAAGAGCTATTTGCTTGTGGACTTAGAGCAGATACATATGACAAAACAGATTCAGTTGAGCTTACAACAGATGAGCAATCAAAGCTTTCTGCTGGAAGATATGAATATAATCAATCTAAAATAAATTTTAGCAAAGATAGTGCTATATATGATGTTGTACCTGTTGCAACTAGTCCTTCAAAATTAGTTGCAGGTAAGCTTAAACCATCTAAAGAACAAGGAATATTGGATTATGTAAACGCAATAAGGGCTGGAGCAGGTTTAAATAAACTTACGTTAGATAGAGATGCTTATAAAACAGCACAATATTTAGCTACCCTTATGTCATATAGATGGAACGTACTTAAATTGGACATTCAGCACTATCCACCAAAACCTGATGGGGTAACAAATGAATATTATAAGATAGCAGTTGAAGATGGTGCATCATATTCTGAAAATATTGGTCGTATAGCTAATGAAACTACTGTTGAAAATATGAAAATGCATATAAATCAGTTTATAGATGATGGTGCAGAAGATCCACAACTTTTTGGACATAGAAAAGCCCTATTAAATAATAATATTACTAAATTTGGTTATGGAGTAAGTCCTAATATTGGTGTTAATGAATTTGTAACAGGTAGTAGAAATAGTGATAATTTTGTAGAAGCATGGCCTTCTAAAGGTATAACTTTTATGGAATCTTATACACAAAGAACAAAATGGACAATTCAGTTTATAGACAAATATACTATAACTAACAAAACAACAGTAACTGTAAAATGTTTAAATACTAATAAGACATATGAATTTAATGAAGAAACCAATACTAATAGTAAAGTATTTTTACGTCATATGAACTCTGTTGCTACTTTAAATAATAAAGTAGTATTATATGATTCAGGTATAGTACCACAAGCAGGATATGTATATGAAATAACTGTAAAGAATTTACAAGATAATGCTACAAAAGCAAATACTTCATATCAATACAGATCAGTTTTTGAATATGCAGATATAGATAATTATCCATCTAAATTAAGTAGTATTAAAATTAACCCACCAAATCTAAAAAAAGTTACAGATATGGATGTATACTACGTTCCATTAAATAACGAGGTAAATTTAGATGTTACTATAGATTCTAATGTAGTAGATAAAAAGATTACATGGATTTCTTCAAATAGCGATGCTGTTGAAGTAAAGCAAAACGGAACAATTATAGCTAAAAAGTTAACAGATGAAGATGTAACAATTACTGTTGGGTATGATGGATCTAATATAACAGATCAGATTGTTGTAAGACCATATAGAAAAATAGATGAAGTAAAATTAGACAAAACAAATTTAACAATGCTAGCATCATCTAGCAAAGTTACATCTAGTAGTTTACCTAAAACTTCACCTCTTACAATAACATATATTCCAACAGATAATACAGAAATAACAGATATAACTTGGAAAGTAATAAGTTATACTAATCCAAATGTTGAATATGATATTGATGATCCGCAAATAACTAAATATATAAAAGTAACAAAGACAAATAATTCTAAAGTTGTTAACATTGAAGCTGTTAATGTAGAAGATAGTAATAATAAATATATCGTTATGGCTATCGTTACAGGAATAAGTGGTACTTATACAGGAGCTTGTGATGTAACAATTCACTTACCATTAACTGGAGTACAAATTGAAACTATTACAACTGGTGTAGATATAATAGGAAAAGTTACAAATTTGAATTATAATACATTTAATAATAAATATTTTAAACTAAACGCAAAAGTTTTACCAACCAATACAACAGATTCTACTGATGTCACTTGGTCAACAGGAGATGCTAATATAGTTTCAAATTATGATAATAATGGGCAATTTAAAATTGAAAAAGAAGGCTCTACTACAATTACTGCTAAATCAACAGCAAATAATAGCATATCTGATACAATAACATTTAATGTTAATGCTACTTTGACAAAATTATCACTAAGTGGTACATCAAATATATATATAAAATCAGGTGAGACAAAAACTGATCAATTAAGGTTATCACGTGTACCAGATATAGATAATGACCCAATAGAATATTCAAGTAATAAAGAAGAAATTGCAACTGTAGGTACTAATAATGGTTTAGTAGAATTTAAAAAACCAGGTGATGTTACTATTACTGCTAGAAGTAAAACAGTTCCATCTGTTTCTGCTATATTTACATATAAGGTATATTTATACGTTGATGACTTTAGATTCTCTGGATTAGGTCAG
>CANRAK010000032.1 GCA_947628575.1 uncultured Clostridia bacterium
AATGAAGATTGTATATGTGCAGCACCAGTTGATACATTCTTTTTAACTTTTTTCTTTGAAACTACTTTTTTAGCCATTTCTACTATACTCCTTTCTTACCTGCGATTGCAATTGCTTTACCTTTTCTTGTTCTAGCATTTGTTTTAGTTCTTTGTCCACGAACAGGTAATCTTCTTTTATGTCTTTGACCTCTGTAGCAGTTAATTTCCATTAATCTTTTAATGTTTAATGCTACTTCTTTACGTAGGTCTCCTTCTACAACATAATCTCTGTCAATTATTTCTCTGATTTTTGCTTCATCTTCTTCTGTGAAGTCTTTTACTCTTTTTGTTGTTTCTATACCAGCTTCTGCTAGTATTTTTCTAGATGCAGAACGACCAATTCCATAAATAGATGTTAGTCCTATTTCTGCTACTTTGTTTTTTGGTAAATCTACTCCAGCTATACGTGCCATTTACTATACCTCCCAAATTAACCTTGTCTTTGTTTGTGTTTTGGATTTTCACAGATTACACGAACAACTCCATGTCTTCTGATAACCTTACACTTCTCACAAATTTTTTTTACAGATGGTCTTACTTTCATTTTAAAATCCTCCTTAAAAGTTTTGTTAATTAATTAACAAAAGTAAGTATAAAATTATATAATAAATAGTTTCCTTAAAATAAAAGAATTGAGGCTCAATTCTTTTACAGCCGCTTCAAAGATACTATTTATAACAAATTAATTAATAATAGGTTTATTTACTTTTTCTCCAAGTAATTCTGCCTTTATTTAAATCATATGTTGAAAGTTCTATTCTAACTTCATCACCAGGTAAAATTTTGATATAATGCATTCTTAATTTTCCTGATATATGTGCTAAAACTTCGTGTCCATTTTGTAGTCTTACTTTAAATGTTGCATTTGGTAATGCATCTACAACTGTTCCTTCAACTTCAATAACATCATCTTTTGGCATTTTTTTACCTCCCTATTATCGTCGTTTCGCCCTTTTGGGGCAAAATATAACACATATATTATAACTTAATTTATAACTATTGTCAACTATTTTCTTGATTTTTTTGAATATTACTATGTTTAAGAAAATTAAAAACGTAAAATTTACTAAAAAAATTCCACTTTTATTTTTAGTGGAATCTTTTTTTGTTATTTTGTTAATATTTCAGGTCCCTTATCTGTTATTAATACAGTGTTTTCATAGTGAGCTGCTAAACTTCCGTCTTCTGTAATTATAGTCCAACCATCATCAAGTTCTAATATATCTGGTTTTCCTTGTATTACCATAGGTTCAATTGCAAGTGTCATTCCAGCTTCAATTCTTGGTCCTCTTCCAGCTTTTCCATAATTTGGTATACCAGGATCTTCATGCATTTGTTTTCCTATACCATGTCCTTGAAATTCTCTTACAACACTATATCCCTTTGATTCTACAAACTGACCTATTGCATGAGAAATATCTCCAATTCTATTTCCAACTTTAGCATATTTTAATCCTTCATAAAAAGCTTGCTTTGTAACTTCTACAAGTCTTGTCGCCTCTTTAGATGCTTTTCCAACAATAAATGTTCTTGCAGCATCTCCATTAAAGCCATTTTTTAAAGCCACAGTATCAACACTTACAACGTCTCCTTCTTGTATTATTCTATGTTTAGACGGTACGCCATGTATAACTTCATCATTTATTGATACACAAATAGAGGCAGGAAATGGTGGTACACCTTTTATACCAATATCATAACCTTTCTCTGCTGGTATTGCTCCTAGACTTCTCATTTTATCTTCAGCTATTTTGTCTAACTCAAATGTTGTCATACCAGGTTTTATTTTTTTCTCTATTTCATCATAAACTAACGCTACTATATGACATACTTCTCTCATTAATTCTATTTCTTTTTTATTTTTTATAGTTATCATAACATTCTCACTTTCTATTTTATTTTTGCATCTTCAACTACACTATCAGGATTTGTAGATGCATCTACTGTAAGTAATAATCCTTTTTTTCTATAGAAATCTAATATACTTTTTGCATTTTCTTTATATGTTTCTATTCTCTTTTTTAGAGTCTCTTCTGTATCATCTGTTCTCACATATAAGTGGCCACCGCACTTATCACAAACATCACTTACTTTAGGTGGAAAATCTATACCATATACTGTTCCACAGTATTCGCATTTTTTTCTTCCTAATATTCTTTTAAATGCTAACTCATCAGGTACAACAAGTTCCATAACCTTTGTTATTTTTCTGTTTAATTTATTTAATAATTCATCTAAAAGCTCTGCTTGTCTATATGTTCTTGGATATCCGTCAAGAACAAAACCATTATTACAATCTGGCTCTTTTATTCTTTTCTCTAATAAATTAGTTATAATATCATCAGATATTAATTCTCCTCTTTGTAGCTTTTCTCTTATCTCTTTATTATTTAGTGCTACTTCTCTTAGCATATCACCTGTTGCTATATGTGGTATGCCTAGCTCCTTTGCTAAAATAGTGGCTCTTGTTCCTTTACCAGTAGCTGGTCCTCCAGTTAAAACATAAATCATATACTCACTCCCCATTACAACATATATATTATTGCATAAATCTATTTAAAAGTAAAGTTTTTTTACAATATATTGTACTCACACGCCCTAATTAATCTGTTCATTATTGCAGTACCAATTTTTTCTTTTTTTACGCCTTCAATTATGCAAATATCTATATTTAATTTATCTATTTTTCTTAAATACGAAAATATATTCCTTGACATTTCCAAATTATTATTAACACTTGATATAGTTATGCACTTAATACCCATATTTTTATAGTATTCTTCATGCTCACTAAAACATATTATCCCTATTTTTTTGTTAGAGTTATTATCTATATACTCTCTTACTTTATCTTGCATTATACTACTATCTTCATTATATTCTAATAATATAGTTTTAGTTTTTGGAGCATAATGTCTATGCTTCATACCTGGTGACTCTACTTTTTCGCCATCTTTTACATCCTCAAATATATGCTTATCTAATCTAACTTTAAGTCCGATTTCTTCAATATCTTCTTTAGATATTTTACCAGGTCTTAAAATATTAACTACATTTTCTTCATCTACCTTTACAACAGTAGACTCTATCCCTATATCTGTATTTCCACCATTTACAAATACTTCTACTTTTTCTTTTAATTCTTCATATATATCTTCTAGCTTAGTTCCACTTGGTCTTCCTGATACGTTTGCACTAGGAGCTGCAATTGGCGTACCTGCTTTCTTTATAATTTCTAATGCAATATTATTATCTGGCATTCTTATTCCAACAGTACTAAGTCCAGCTGTAACATTATCTGGAAGTATACCATTACTTTTTAATATAACAGTAAGTGGACCTGGCCAAAACATTTCCATCAGCTTCTTTTCCGTATCATTTATACTACTTGTATATTCTTTTACCATTTTTATGCTATCCACATGTACAATTAATGGATTATCTTGTGGTCTTCCTTTAGCTTCAAATATTTTAGCAACAGCCTCTTTATTTGTAGCATCTGCACCTATACCATAAACTGTTTCTGTAGGAAAAACTACAAGTCCTCCTTCTTTTATTACTTTAGATATATTCTTTAATTCATCATTTTTTATGTTTTCTCTAAAATCACAAATTATACTCATATCGTATTTCTCCCATAAAAATTATACCATAAAAGTCAAATAAACCTAGAAAGCTTATCTACTTTCTAGGTTTTTTGTAATAAAACATTTTAAAACATTTTATTGTTTTATTTCATCATCGTCATCATCAACAAAATCATCTGACTTAAATTCTTTTAAATCATTATTTTTGTTTTCTCTTAAAATACAAAATATCACGTATAATACTATAAATACAAAGGCTATTCCGAGTACTATAAGACCATCTGTACTAAAGAATCCACCTGTTATAGGCATTTTTAAGTTACCTTTCATTTGTAATACCTCTTTTCGTGACTAATATTATATGCATTATATAATCTTCAAGTATCTAATTTAATATTGATATCTACTAACTAGTAAAAATTATAATTTGGTTAAGACATACTATATTAATATATCTTGAAATTTCTAAATATTTTTTAATATACCACTCTTATATATAATATTCATAATGCCATAATAACAATACATTATAACACTTTATATAAAATAACTATTTTAGAAACTAAGTTTAATTTCTATATAATAGTATTTCTTATATGATTGTATATATAACATACAATACTTCAAATAATTACATATTAAAAATATATAATTATAAATAATAAAAAATTAACAAACTAATTTTCAAGATTATTATATAAACTACAAATATTTAAATTAATGAGCTCTCACTAATAGAAATTCAATTCTATTTTAACTATAATAATTATCTCTTTTTTAAACTTTATAATTTATTAATCTCTACTTATAATATCAACCTCTTTTCCTCTACGAATATTAATACTTATAATATTTAAATATATAATTCTATATTTTTTATATATTATTTACAAATAATTTCCGTTCATAAAAATTCCTTTTTTCATCTTCATATAAAAATTATATATTGTCAAAGTTACATTATACTTTTATATTAATTATTTAAATATTGCACCTCAAATCTTTTCCCACACCTTCCAATCCATTTCATACTGATGTGGAGCTACTAGCACTTTATAGTGTTGGGGGAACTATGTTTAGTGTATAGCCAATTCTATATTACAATTATCTAAAATAACTAGTAAATTATATAACTAACTATCTTTTACAAATAATTATATTTCACTTTATATATAATCTCACATTTATTGATTTGTTACTATTATTTTATAGCTGAATTTTAGCATATTATTTTTTTGCATTCAAGATTTCTTTTTTGGTATTATGTAATGTGTTTTAAAGTATATCATTTACTTTATTGCATTGTTACACATTTGTATAATTTATGTAATATATATCATAGATTATTTATACATTTTGCCTAAAAGGACTGATTTTTCAACATTTTTAGCAAAAAAAAAGCATCTTTTAAGATACTTTTACTATACAGTTTCTAGATGTGAATTTATTATTACTACTTTAGCTTTATAGTCTTGTTGTTTTATATTCACTTCATACTTTAAGTCACTTTTTAAAAATCCTTTTTCTGTAGAATACTGCTTAATATAATATTTTCCTACTGGCAATTTATATATATTTTCACTACCATAATCTGATGCATCATGGATTAGTTTGTTATTCTCGTCATATATATAATAGCCTACATCCTTTATTTCTTTTCCTTTTTCTGTTAGAAAATCTATATCAAGAGTACCATACTCAACATTATTAGAAATAAAATTCTTATGTACTTCTTTATATTTATTATCTTCTAAAATCATATATTTGTTTTTCTTATTTCCAGATGTATATATATGAGTTTCTAATCTATGATTGTCTACTTTTAAGTATACGTGTGCAAAACTTTTATCGTAATTTGTAACTTTTAAGTAGAACTCTTCTCCTGTTTTTACTTTACTTACTTCTTTTAAGTCTTTATCTAGTAACTTAACTTCTGAATTTGCAAAAAAGCTGTATGATTGAAGAACTGTTTCTGAATCTAATATATCTCCCATTAAACTTTTATAGTAGGCATCTGTTTCTACTTTAGTTTTTATTGGGCCTAATATCCAGTCATTTCCTTCTATTTTTGATTTAGCGTTATCGTCGTTTAAATCTGTAGTGTTTTTATTAACATATATGTTTCCTCTAGACTTTTCTACTAATTCATTAGCTTTACTTACAACTCTTTCAACCATATCTTTGTATCTGTAACTTATTGGTTTTACATCTTTTAATGAAAATTTAGAATCTTTAATTTCTTCTATATCAGAAGTTGATACCATTTGATATAGTGCAAGTTGAGTAGCCATATATGCTTCTTCTTCGTTTTTTAAGCCAAGTTTTTCATAGCTTACATTTGGATATCCATTAAGTAAAAGCGTTGTAAAATCACTAGATTTAAAAAATAGTGTATCTTCTAGTTCTCCTTTAGGATAGTTTTTATTACCATATGATATTGAATATGCAACTTTATCGTCTAACTTTGCAGGTAGAATTTTAATTTTTTTGTCAGTATATGAATCTATCATATACACTTTTTCTTCATCATAAGATATTTTCTTTTTCTCGTTGTTATTTTTACTAATTACATTTTTTTGCTCAGTTGTATCTTTTTTGTTTTCCTTTCCAACAAAGATGTCTTCTGATATAACAATAATTGCTGCCAAAACATTAATTAGTAACAGACACACTAACACCTTCTTTGCTACATATTTACCTTTGCTGTTCCATTTCTTTTTTAAGCTTTCAAGATTTTCTTGTCCTTCCTGCGTAAAAATAATGTTTTTTGCCTTTTCTTTCAAGTTTTCGATATTAATCTTACCTTTTTTGGGTTTCATATTACTTTCCTCCTATATTAATATTTTCCCAAATATTATATCACAGATAAGATTTTATGTCAAATAAAATATTAATAACTATAAATAAATATAGTAAACACAAAAAAAGGGATAGCTTTTGCTATCCCCTAATTACCTTATTATATATTAATAGTTTTCTTTCTTTTCAGATATTAGTCTTATGAAACTGTATCCTAAAATACTTACTATTGATATAGCTAAGATTATAATCATATCATCGCTTAAGAATCCACCAGTTTTTGGTAATCTTTCTTCTGCGTTATATACAACAGCTTCTATTAGATCGCCATTCTTTTCAATTGTAAATTCGTGCTCATCTACATCCATTATATATCCATCTGGAGCATCTACTTCTTTAAAGTAGTATTTACCATATGGTAATGAATCTGACATTGCTTGGCCGTTCTCATCTGTTACAATTGTTTGTATAACATTTTTATCTGCATCTAGTATATCAAACTTAACTCCTGCTAGAGGTGTTTCTTTACCTTCAACAAGTTTTATTATTTTTAATTTACCTTCACAGATATCATTAATAACTGTCTTAGTTATTATTTGATTATTTTCAGTTAAACTAAATTTATGTTTTTGTG
The DNA here is from genome assembly GCA_947628575.1 of uncultured Clostridia bacterium. Taxonomy (GTDB): domain Bacteria; phylum Bacillota; class Clostridia; order TANB77; family CAG-465; genus CAG-465. The sequence goes on from CANRAK010000032.1 coordinate 7,062, forward strand.
TATCCATTACAACATTTGATGGAGCTTCAACTTCTTGGTAATAATATGTTCCAAGTGGTAAGCTTTCAGTTTCTGCATGACCATCTTTGTCTGTTACTATTGTAGCAACTACATTATCACTTTCATCAAGAATATTAAATTTAACTCCTTCAAGTGTTTTTCCAGTGTTGTCATATTTATTAATTACTAATTTACCTTTAGCAGTATCGTTTACAACTTTTTTAGATACCATTGTACCACTATTATCTATTTCAAATTTATGCTCTGTAGAATCTAGTACATATCCAAATGGAGCTTCAACTTCTTTATAATAATATGTTCCTGGTACAAGTTCTTTAGATACAGCTACACCATTAGCATCTGTAACTAATTCTTCAACAACTTGTTTGTTTTCATCTAAGATTTGGAATTTAACATCTTTTATTGGTTTATCTGTGTCATCAACTTTTGTAATTTTTAATGAACCTTTTATCTTTTCATTTACGAAATTTAAAGTTATTACTTCACCATCTTTTTGTAGTTTAAATGATTGTGGAGTTGGGTCCATTTTATATTGTTCTGGAGCTTCAACTTCTTTACAGTAGTAATCTCCCATCTTTAAGTTTTTAACACCAGCTTGACCATTTTCATCTGTTGTAATTTGAATTATAAAGTTATCATTTGAATCATAAACGTTAAACTTAACACCTTGAATTGGTTTGTTTTCGTCATCTTTTTTAATTACTATTAATTTACCTAATGAAGTTTTTTCTGTTTCATTTACTATTTTTACAGATGTTCTTTCATTAGCTTTTACAGTAATATTTGTGCTTTTATTTTTAATTTTGTATCCAGCAGGTGCTTCTATTTCGATAGCAACATAATTACCTTCTTTAACATTTGAGTAAATTATTTTACCATCAGAACCAGTTTCAACGCTGTCAACCATTACGTTTCCTTTGTCATCTTCAATTCTAAATTTTGCTCCTGCTAATGGTTTGTCTTCTTCGTCAACTTTTACAATTTCAAATTCACCAAATGTGTTATCATTATGCCAATTAATTTGTACAGAACCTGATGCACTTTCAGGTACAGTATCTAATATAACATAATCTTGTGTTGATGAATCTGCAGATGTATATATAGTACCATATTTTCTATCTATGTCTGCAGAAAATACTATTCTAAAATTAGTAGCTCTTTCAAATCTGCTCATTCTTACATATACACTACCACCATTTGCTATAGCACCTAATGGGTTACCGTTTGCATCAGTAAGTCTTGCACTATTTGGTTGACCTTCTAATCTAGCAGATATATTTTTTACAGATGCTATATCTTGGATACCTGTTACTGTTAAAGTATATGGTCCAATTAATACATCATCATTTTCTATATCTTGAGTTTTTACATGATCAACAGAGTTATCTATATTAAATACTGGTGAAAAGTTATATGGATTAGCATCTGCTATAGCAAGTAATTTTCTTGCGCCAGCAATAGCTCTGTTATAGAAAGCTTCTTTTCCAGCTACTGGAGTAATATTTTCAACTCTAAATGGATAATTAGATTTTTTAGAAATATCACTTCTTTCTAATACTTCCCATATAGCCATTTGTGTAGCCATAAATGCTTCATCTGTAGATTGGCATCCTAATGATTCTGGTGAACAATTTGGATAACCTTGTATTAATACAGCTAATGCTCTATCTGGCACATGTCCTTTTTGTGTCATTACTCCACTTGGTGCGTGGAAAGCATAGTCTACACAGTAAGCAGTTATTCCACCTAATGTAGTATTACCATACCAAACGTTTCTACGATTAAAATTATCATAACCTACAATTATAGAGCCTGGGCAATAAAATTGTAATTGGTTATTAGCTGCTTTAACAGCTAAAGGACTAAATTCTAAAGTAAGTAAAACTACTAACATGATAATACTAGCAATTTTTAATTTTAGTCTTTTTATATTTTTAAAAGTGTTTACCATAAAACATCCCTCCTAAAAAAATTAAACAATATATTTTCTATATATGTTTTATCTCTTGTATACATTAATATTATAGCACACTTTTTTGCCACAGTCAACGTTTATTACTAATTTTTATAGTATTTAATTTACATAATTCTAAAAATTACAATTTTTCAAAAAAAAGGGTTTAGTTCACATAATCATTAATTCTAGCCTCTAGAGTTTTTGTAATATTTTTGATATATTTTTGAACTATTTTTGAAACAATCAACTATACTCCTTTTATATTCAATTAATACTAACAAAAATAAAATTTTGGTTACAAAGAAAAAAAGCATGAATTTTTTTATATAAAATTCATACTTTTTAGTTTTTCATAGATAAACTATTACCTGATTCGTAATTTCTTATTGCTTTATTAAATACTTTAATTGCTACTACTAAGTATAGTATCTGAGCAATTATTATAATTATTAGTAGTATCGGGTTAAGATCCACTATAATTCTTGAAGGTATATATGCAAGATATGCTACTGGTACTATAGTATAAAGTAATACTTTTATTCCTGTTTTAAATATATTCTCAGGATAAGTAGAAAAAGTTATTAATAACATATCTATATATCTATTTGCAATTGTTTTAGTATCCCCTAACCATACTGTAAGTGAACGTAAGATAACTTCTGTTGAAATAAAAAACACAGAACCTGTTATACTTATAACTAAGAAAAATATAAATTGTCCAATATTTCCTTTTACAGCTATTAGTGCTATTATAATGCCATATAATAAATCACCAAAAGCACTAAATATACATTTGGAAGTTAATACATTAAGTAGTACATTCTTGGGTTGTAATAGGAAGCTATCCATTGTTCCATTAATTATATATTCGTTTATCTTTTGCATTCCTCCAAAGAAGAAATATGCTATGCCATATGAAACAGTTGAAAACCCCCACAAGAAAAGCACATTATTAAAACTAATTGATGTATCATTTCCTGTTTTACTAAATACAACTCCCCAAAATACTAGAAAGAAAAGATTATTAACCATCATAAATAGTGCTTGTACAACAAAACTAGCTTTATATGCCATAGCAGATTTTATTCCTACTTTAATTGCACTAAAAAAGTACTTAATATTATTTTTAGCCTCCGTTAACATTTATATTTTTCACTCCTTTCCTATTTAAAATTAATACCCCTAAAATTATTACTCCTAAGGCAACCATTTGTCCTATAAGTAAAAATGGTAGTCTGCTAATATTAAAATTAGTAAGTATACTAGCAGAAGGATAAACAATATATGTAGTTGGTAAAAATTTTAATATAACTTGTACAATCTTGGGGAAAAATTCCAATGGTGTGAAAATTAAAATTAGCATAGCTTTAGATATTACCATATAAAAAGAATGATTTTCTTCAGTTATAAATGCAAGTAGTCCTATAAAAACTTGTAATAACACAGCTATTATTAAAGAAACAGATATTGAAACTATAAATAATATCAACTGTAATGGAGCTACATTAATAGGGCCAGCCATAAACAAGCCTAATAATATTCCAAATACAGCGTTTACTATTATATTTACAATACATGTACCTTCTTCAGCTAAAATGTACTTTATAAAGCTTATTGGCTTAGTTAGTAAATTTGCAACATCTCCATTTTTTATCATCTCTGATACTGTTAAATAGTTCTTTTTGCCTATAGAATATGCTATAAATTCTCCTACTATTATATACCAAATTAGCTCTGGCTTAGTAAATCCAAGTATTGCTTTATCTTTTAATATAAAGTCCCATAGCTCATTAAAAATAAATATATGTACTGCAAAAGATAATATTGAAAATATATAATCTATTTTAAAATTTAATTCTGTTTTTAAATTAAACTTTAATACTGATAAATATTTATTCATAGAATTATCCCCTTTCTTCATATATTCTTTTTATTACATCTTCTAGTGGTGTTGATTGAATTTGTATATCTACTATATTTCCAACAGATGTAAAATATGAAAGTACATCACCCATATTAACTAGATTAGTATCTACTGTAAATTCTATCCTATTTTTTTCTATTTTTTTAACTGCATACTTTAAGTTATCTGTTTTAATTGATGCATCATAAGTTATCTTTATTACCTTTTTAGATAGATACTTAGATTTTAAATTATCTATAGTTGAATCTGTTACAACAGTTCCATCGTTTATTATAATAATTCTATTGCATAGTGCTTCTACATCACCAATATCATGACTTGTTAAAAAAATTGTTGTTCCCTTTTCTTCATTCATTTTTTTAATTATTTCTCTAATTCTTGCTTTAGCAAATAAATCTAAACCAATAGTTGGCTCATCTAAGAATATAATTTCTGGGTCATGTAATATGCTACCTGCAATTTCACATATCATCCTTTGTCCTAAAGATAATTTTCTTACAACTTTATCTAGAAGATTTTCTATTTGAAATAATTCAGATATTTCTTTTATCTTTTTTTCACTTTCTTCTTTAGATAAGTCATATATACTGCATAACAATTTATAACTATCTCTTACTGTAAGATGCATATATAATTGTGATTTCTGTCCAAACATACACCCTATCTTATATGCTAGTCTTTTTCTTTCTTTACTAGGATCACAATCTGCTACTTTTATATTACCTTCTGTTGCTTGAATAATACCTGTTAACATTTTTATAGTGGTACTTTTTCCTGCTCCATTTGGTCCTATAAATGCAACTATTTCTCCTCTTTTAATATCAAAAGAAACATTTTTTACAGCCTCTACCTCTGTGATTTCAGGTTTTAATAGTCTACCGTTCTTTACCTTGAAAGTTTTTTTCAAGTTACTTACGCATATTTGCATAATTTCAGTTCCTCCCTTCAATTTAAGAGAATATCATTTTCTAAAATATTAATTTAGAAATAAAAAAAGATATTCTCATAAAAAAAGTCCTAAATGAGACTCCTTTTATGAAAATATCTTCAAGTGTACCTTATATTTAAGGTTGTGTAGCTCACATAACTGCTTATACACACTCTCATGTATGTTTATATTTTAGCATACTTTTTTTGTTATGTCAACAATCAAGTAAAATAATCGGTCAAAAAAAAAATGAACAGATATTATCTGTTCACATTGTTGTAGTATGCTTCCCAAGCTTTTTGTTTTCTTCTTTCTATGTTTGCTTTTTGTTTATTAGGTCTTTCAAACCCCCAACAAAAAGCTTCGGTGGCCTCATCAACAGAATATGGGTTATTAAATTTAAATTTATTTTCTCCCCAAATCTGTTTACCTGCTTTCCACTCCTTAAGAAAGAATTCTAGCTGAGAGTTTAAATCTGTCCAATCCTTACCCATACTTTTTGCATACTCCTCAAGTTGTGCTCTTCGTCCATATGACCATTGAATCAAACCTATTCCTACTCCATTGCTTTCAACTCTAGCTGGATTCAATCCGCTTTCTTGGTACATATTTCCAATGATAGCAGCAGCTTGAGTCTTCGAAAAGCCATTCTCTGTTAAAAAATCCCAAATAATATTCTCAGTTGTTCTATTATCCTCTACTGTTTCTACAGGATTATTAACAGCACCTTGTGTATTCTCTTGTTGTATTTCTTCTTTTTCTTCTTTTTTTTCTGTCTTTGCTTTCGCTTTTGCTTCTGTAATTTGATACTTATCTTTTAATAAGGCATATGATTCTTCTCTTTTTCTTGTATAAAAAGAAGTATTCATACATATACCTCCTAAAAGGAAAAGAATAATTACAAAAGCTACTACTTTTTTAATTTTCATATTTCCTCCTCTTTTTATTCTTTTTATGCTATATATTAATATTAAATAGCATTTAAATAACCGACCCCACATATAATTATTATACCATTTTTTACGTTTTATGTCAACATATTATCGCCATAATCTTGTTATTTAGCAAAAGAAAAGACTATGTTTTTACATAGTCTCATTTTTAATTATTTGTATACTTTTGGTATACTAATTGATTTTTTATTTTTAATATCAAATTATCTATACTCTCACGTACTTCTTTAAGCTTTTCTCTTGCACAATAAGTATATGCTTCATTTGATATTCTCATTTCTAACATACCAGCTTTTTCATTTATGATAATTTTGCAAGTAGCATTTTTATTTAAAAACTTATCTAACTTCTTTAACTTATTTTCAGCTATTTTCTCTAAGTCAATATTATTTTTACAATTAATTTTTTCTATTTTAACTTTCATAAATCCTCCTACTCATATATTTTATGATTATTTAAATAATTAAATTTTCTTGTACTTTCTAATTTTGACTTATCTTTCCTAACTTGTCTACTAATCTTATCTATCAAGTTATCAATTTCAAAGTATACTTTTGCTAATGAATATTTTCCTTTAATTTTTTCTTGTGCTATATACGTATATGACATAGCTTCAATTCGCATACTAACATTAAACATTTTTTCATTTTCTTGTTTAATACTAACATTACAAGTTACTTCATCACTAAAAAATTTGTCTAATTTCTTTAACTTCCTTTCTATAAACTTGTCCATTGATTTTGTATGTTTCACTTTCAAGCAAACTAAATTTAGTTTCATAGCTCCTCCTATTCTACATCAAAATTATCTTATGCATAGTATACATCGTGTAACGTTCTAAATTATAGCACTATTGTTTTATTATGTCAAGTATTTATTTTACCATTTGCCTTATTTAGTAAAAAATAAGTAGAAAGATTAATCTTCCTACTTAAATAATAACTTATTTTACTCTTCGTCTTCAACTACTTCTTCAACAGGCATATCTGGAATACCTGTTCTTCTTTGTTTTTCAGCAGCTGCTTTATCTCTTCTTAATTGACCTTCAATTTTTTCTACTAAAGAATCAATACCTGAATATAAATCATCTGTATTTACTTCTGCTAAATATGTACGTGATTTGTATTCAATTCTAATATCCACACGTTGTTTACCTTTACTCTTATCTGTAAATGTTACATGGCAAATAGTGTTTTCGTCAAAAAATTTATCAAGCTTTTTGATTTTTTTCTCTGTAAAACTTCTTATAGCATCTGTTACTTCAATTCTTAATCCAGTTAAGTCTAATTTCATAGTAATCACCCCTTTATACATATATTATACAGTAGATAATTAAATAATTCAAGTGATTTACAAGATTATACATTATTATAACAAATCGAACATATCCATCTGCTCAGATCTTGGTAATCCATCTAAACAACCAGACTGTCTTAGAGTTTCTAATGCTACTTTTCCTATTTTAGATTTTATTGCCATATCCTCTATTGATGAGAATGTACCATATTTATCTCTAGCATCTACTAATTTTTTAGCATCTAC
>CANRAK010000033.1 GCA_947628575.1 uncultured Clostridia bacterium
GAATGTCCAGCACAGATATATAGAAGTATCACACATTTTGTATCAAGAGATTGCATGGATATATCTGGTATGGGAGAATCACTTGTTGATACATTAATTGAAAAAAATTTATTAAAAGATGTAGCGGATATATACTATTTAAAATATGAAGATATATATAATTTGGATGGCTTTAAAGAGAAATCTGCAGATAATATCATCTCTGCAATTGAAGCTACAAAAGCTAATAGTTTAGATAAGCTAATATTTGGACTTGGAATAAGACATATTGGAAAGAAAGCTTCTAAAATACTAGCAGAAAATTTTGATGATATTTACTCACTTATGAATGCAAGTATTGAAGAACTTAATTCATTAGAAGATTTTGGTGGTATAATGGCAGAATCTGTATATAATTTCTTTAATAAAGAAGAAACTAAGAAAATAATAGAAAAGTTTGCTAATGTAGGAGTTAATTTAAAAGGTAGTAAAAAAGAGAAAAAGTCTGAAAAATTACTTGGTAAGACTATATGTATAACTGGTTCTTTTGATAATTATTCTAGAGATGACATTACAAAGATTATAGAAGAAAATTCAGGAAAAGCTTCTACATCTGTATCAAAAAAGACAAGTCTTTTAATTGCAGGAGAAGCAGCAGGTTCTAAACTTTCAAAAGCTAATGAACTTGGAATAGAAGTAATATCTATAGATGATTTTATTAATATGATAGAAGGGGAAAAATAATGAATCCACTTATAAAAACGCTTGCAAATAGCAGTAATTATACTTCACTTATTAGAAAAGTAAGTAAAGATGAAAAAAATAAATTAAGTATTGTAGGCCTTACTGATAGCAGTAAGGCTTGGATGCTTTACGGTATTACTCAAAATAGTAATAAAAACTCAATAGTAGTATGTAGTAATATATTCCAAGCAAATAAGATAATACAAGATTTAAAATTTTATTCAAGTGATATAGAAATAATATATTTACCACCAAGAGCATTACAGTATTATGATATTGATGCAGAAAGTAAAGAAATATCTAACCAAAGAATGTATGCAATAGAAAGAATACTTAGTGGCAAAAGAAATATTGTAGTAACTACAATAGACGCTTTACTTGTAAAAATGTTTCCTAACGCAAAATATAAAGGAGAAGAATTTAGTATTAGTGTAGGAGATACAGTATCAATTAATACGATTGTAGAAAAACTTGCAAAATTTGGATTTGAAAGAAGTGAGAGTGTAGAAGGAAAAGGACAATTTGCCGTACGTGGTGGTATAATTGACCTATTTTGTATAAATAACGATTTACCATATAGAATAGAACTTTTTGGAGAAGAAGTAGATAGTATAAGAACCTTTGACCCAATAACTCAAAGAAGTATAGATACAGTTAAGAAAATAGACATGTCACAAGTATCAGAAAACTATGTAACAAAAGAAAAAGTAGATGCTGTAGTTAGTGAGTTAAATAAATTTATTAGAGAATCTAATATTAGTAATGAGCTAAAAAGTAATATTTCTGAAGATATAGAAAAGATAAAAGAAGGGGACTTAGATAATTTAATAGATAAGTATTTTAATGTACTTGTTAAAAGACCAGATACACTTTTAGATTATTTACAAAACTACAATATATTTATAGATGAGCCTACTAGATGCAAAGAAAAAGCAAATAGTATGATATATGAAAATAATGAAACAATAAAAGTGCTTGCTCAAAGAGAATATGTATATATGCCATTTGTAAATAGATATTTAAATTATGAAGAAGTAGAGGTAAGACTTGAAAATGAATTATCAAGTATCTATCTTGAAAGAATAAATATAGAAAAAGTAGTACTTAGAAATAGAGATGTATATAACTTTAGTGTAAAAGAAGCTAATTTTTATAAGAGTGCTATGGAAGTACTATTACAAGACTTAAAAAGCTCTAAGGACAAGTCTACGTTATTAGTATTTCCAACAGATACAAGATATAATCAAGTAAAAAACTATTTAATAGATAATAATATTAGAGTTGAAGAAGTAGCAAATATATTTGGCCTTGATGACCTAGATATAGGAAAAATATATATTACAAAAGGTATTTTATCTGGTGGCTTTGTATCAGATGAATTTGAAGTATTAGTACTTGCTGAGCCTGTAAGTGGTCTATCTACTACTAGTAAAAAAATTAAGAAAACAAGTGTAGGTCAAAAAATTAATACTTATGCAGATTTAGAAATAGGCGACTATGTAGTACACGAAAATCATGGTATTGGTATATATAGAGGAATAGAAACTGTAAAAGTTGTAGATGTACAAAAAGACTATATTAAAATTGAATATTCAGATAAAGGAATGTTATATGTACCAATTAATCAATTAGACTGTGTTGGGAAATATGTATGTGATGATGGTGCTAAACCTAAGATAAATTCACTTGGCACTAAAGAATGGACAAAAACTAAAACAAAAGTAAAAACTCATGTAAAAGAAATTGCCAAAGAGTTAATGCTACTTTATGCTAAAAGAGAGAAAATGAAAGGATTTGCATTTGCAAAAGATACACCATGGCAAAGAGAATTTGAAGATTCTTTTGAATATGAACTAACTCCTGACCAAAAGACATCTTTAGAAGAAATAAAGGAAGATATGGAAGATGACAAGCCAATGGACAGGTTACTATGTGGAGATGTTGGATATGGTAAAACTGAGCTTGCACTTCGTGCTGCTTTTAAAGCTGTTATGAGCTCAAAGCAAGTAGCATATCTTGTTCCTACTACTGTTCTTGCACTACAACAGTATAGAGTATTTGAAAGCAGAATGAAATCATTTGGTATAAAAGTAGAGTTCTTAAGCAGATTTAAAACTAAAAAAGAGCAAAGTGAAATACTAAAAAGATTAGTTGATGGAAAAATAGATATAATCATTGGAACACATAGAATACTATCTAGTGATGTATTTTTTAAAGATTTAGGTCTTTTAATTATAGATGAGGAACATAGATTTGGAGTTAGAGATAAAGAAAAAATAAAAACTATAAAGGAGACTGTAGATGTACTTTCAATGACTGCAACTCCTATTCCTAGAACTTTACATATGTCAATGATAGGAATAAGAGGAATGAGTACTCTAACAGAGCCACCTATGGAAAGACTTCCTGTACATACTTATGTTTTAGAATATGATAGTCATATAATAAAAGAAGCAATAGAAAAAGAGCTTTTAAGAGATGGCCAAATAATATATTTAAATAATAGAGTTAGTAAAATAGATGAAATAACAGCTAAATTAAGGGCTATGGTACCTGAGGCAAGAATTGCTAGTGCACATGGACAAATGCCACCAAATATGGTAGAAGATGTAATGCTTAAATTTATAGACCATGAAATAGATATAATAGTATGTACAACTATTTTAGAGTCTGGAATAGATGTAGCAAATGCTAATACTCTAATAGTAGAAGATGCTGATACATTAGGACTAGCGCAACTATATCAGATAAGAGGAAGGGTTGGTAGATCAAGTAGACTTGCATACGCCTATATAACTTATGAGGAAAATAAGATGTTATCTGAAGTATCACAAAAAAGATTAAAAGCTATAAAAGACTTTACAGAATTTGGTAGTGGTTTTAAAATTGCACTTAGAGATTTAGAAATTAGAGGTGCTGGTAATTTACTAGGAAAAGAGCAACATGGACACATGGCGAAAGTTGGTTATGAGTTATATTTAGCATTACTTGAAAAAGCTATTAGAGAAGAAAAAGAAGGAATAGACCTAACTAGTAAAGAGGAAGTATCTAAAGAAGTTAAGATTGATATAAATGTATCTGCATATATAAGTGACAGCTACATTAAAGATCCTGTACAAAAAATAGATATGTATCAAAAAATATCTGATATAAAAAATGAAGAAGATTCTATGGAAGTTGTAGACGAGCTATTAGATAGATTTGGTGATATACCTAAAGAAACAGAAAATCTAATCAAAATTGTTGAGATAAGAAATAAAGCTAGAAAGCTTGGAATAACAAGAATTTTTGCAAATGACAAAATGATTAAATTTGAGCCTATGAATTTAAAATTCTCATTGACAAACTCTGTCAATAATGATATACTTATCCGTGTACAGTTAGAGATTAGTAAATTAGAAAATACTATAAAGGAAAAGGGGTAAAGATATGGATAAAACAAAAAAATTAAAAACTGGAAATGAAAATAGTATTATAATCATAATACTTGCCGCCCTATTAGTAGTAGTTATTGCTATAGTAGGTGTTTACGTAGGAAAAAATAACAAAGGAATTGCAAGCTTTGATGGTGGCAAAGTAACAAAAAATGAATATAAAATATATTATCAGATGTTTTCTTCATACTTACAAATGTATGGATATCAAGCATCAGAGATACCTTATGAAATATTATTAAAGGCAGCACAAGATAAAATGATTTTATCTGACGCTAAAAAAGCTGGAGTTACTTTAACAGATGAAGACAAAGCAAGCTTAGATGAAATATTTAATGACGAATCTTATATAGATTACTTTAAACAATCAGGATATGATATAGATAATTTAAAAGAACTATATTCAAATGATTACATTGTTTCAAACTATATTGAAAAATTAGCTAGTGAAGCATCTAATGAGGATATAGAAAATTACATTAAAGGTAAATATTCTGAAGGCGAAGAAATAAATATGGATGAATGGGATACATCACATATATTATTCTCATTTACTGATTCATCTACAGGTTCAACAATGACAGACGAACAAAAAGCAGAATTAAAAACTAAAGCAGAAGATGTATTAAAAAGAGCTTTAGCAGGTGAAGATTTTGCAGAATTAGCAAAAGAATTTTCTGATGATTCAACTAAGGAAAACGGTGGAAAATATGCTATGTATGATGATGGAAATACAGTTGAACAATATGTAGAAGCTGTTAAAAAATTAAAAGATGGTGAAATTTGTGCAGAATTAGTTGAAACTGCTTATGGATATCACATAATTAAATTAAATGCTAAAAATGAAGGTGGAAGAGTAAATAGTGAGTCTGAAAGAAAAGAATATGTAAATACACTATTTGAAAACATTGAACAAACTAGAAATCTTGTAGTAGATAAAGATGCATTTAAAGCATTTGTAATGGAACTTGCACCTGATACATATACATCAGTTGACCAAATATCTGGAGGACCAGATGATCCAGCAACTGATACAACAAATACAAATAACTCAACAGATACAACACAAGTTGTAGATGGCGGTGACCAAACAGTAACTGTTGAAGAATAAGGTGGAAAAATGAATACAATTTTTAGCAAAACTAATGAAAAAGTAAAATTCATTAGAAGTTTAAATGAAAAGAAGTTTAGAATTAAAAATAATGCTTTTTATTTAGAAGGGGTAAAAGTTGTTAATGAAATATTAGATAAAGCGGTAGACATTATGTTTATCGCTTATTCTAAATCTATATTAACTAATACAAATGGTGGAGAAACACTTCTAAATAGAATAGAAAAATTAGAAAATATTGATAAAATAGACTTCGAAGAAAATATTTTTAAATATATGACTGATACAGTTAATCCTCAGGGAATACTTGCAGTTTTAAAAATACCAGATTATGATATTAGTACACTAATAAAAAGAAATAATAAAAATATTGTTATTTTAGATAAAATACAAGATTTAGGAAATATTGGTACAATAATTAGAAGCTGTAATGCTTTTGATATTAACCTAATTATATGTACACAAGGAACAGTAGATGTATATTCACCTAAAGCATTAAGAGCTACTATGGGTGGAATATTAAATTGTAATATTGTATATGTAAATAATAACGATATTTTAAAATTATTAAAGGAAAATGGATATAGTTTAGTAACAACTAGTCTTAATAGTACTAATAGTATAGAAGTTTTAGATTATTCACAAAAATATGCTTTTATAATGGGAAATGAAGCAAATGGTGTATCTGATGAACTTCAAGATTTATCTGATATTAGTGTAAAAATACCTATGAGTGATAAAATTGAATCGTTAAATGTAGGTGTAGCTACATCAATTATTTTATATGAACAATATAAAAATAAAACATCTAGAGATTAATTCTAGATGTTTTATTTTTTTCCTAGGCAAACTTTTTAAGAATGACTTGTTTCTTCTGAGTTTATTGGCCCAAACAGAGATATTGCTCCAAGACCACATAAACCTACTAGAACAAATATTATTCTACTTATAACACTAGTCATTCCACCAAATATAGAACCGATAAGATCCATTTTAAATAAGCCTAGTATTCCCCAGTTTATAGCACCTATAATAACTAGGGCTAGCATTATATTGTATAAAGCTTTCATAAATACCTCCTGACAAAATTACATTTGTCACAAATATTTTGTGCTTTTTTTCAAGTTATATAACAAATTATATTATATTTTGTATAAATTCTAATAATTTGAAGGAATATTCCTTTTCTTCATCTTTATTATTGTTATTATTTTTATATAAATTTTCAATTCCAGGAATAATAGTTTTTAGTTCACTAATTTTTGTTATATTTTCTTTTGATGGTATCATAGAAGTAAAAATTATAAAAACATATAAATAGATAGTTAAATGCTTTTTTAAATTTTTCATTTTATATCACCTGTAAATATGATGTGCAATTTTTTATATTTTAAAGCTATAAAAAAGCACTAAATATGTCAAATGATATAATTGAACAAAATTTTTAATAAATTTGTTTTAAAATATGATGCAGAGGTGTTGATTTATGAAGAATATTAGAGTATGTTCATTTGTTTCTAGTTATACACATTCATGTATAGTAGTAAATAATTTTATAATTAAGGAGTTTAAAGAGGCAAAAGTTATATATATAAATGAAAAAGATGAAAAGGAAAAGCTAGAAGATATAGTAAATAAGTATTTTAAAAATTTAAATGAAGAAATATCTTATATGGAATGTTTTAATGAGGAGATAGTAAATGACTATGTAAATGAAAACATAGTATTTGTAATAAATGGAAGTGAGAACTTTATTAACAAAGTAAATGAGTATATGTGTTTTTTGCAAAATAATGCAATGATTATAAACTGCTATAATATTTTAGAACTTAAAAGTAATATAAAAGACATAATTTCAAATTATGACTACTACTTAAATACTAATGGTATAGAAATTAGAAATAACAAACTTTGCTAATATATTTCTTTACAATTATACTAAAATATAGTAGTATAATTAAAAAGGAATGATGGTTTATGAATATATATTTAATTAGACATGGAGATGATAATGAGAATTATAGAGGAGGCTGGTGTGAGCTACCGCTTGTAGAAGAAGGCATAGAAAAATGCAAAAAGTTAAGAGACTATTTATATGACAATAAAGATATATTTAAAATAGATAGAATTATAAGTAGTGATTTAAATAGAGCTAAGATGACAGCAGATATAATAAACGAAAAGCTAAAAGTAGATATTAGCTATGATAGTAGACTTAGGGAAAATAACAATGGACTTCTTGCTGGAATGAAAAATGAAGAGGCAATAGCTAAATTTCCTAATGTATTTTTTTCTAATCTTGAATATGATGAAAAATTTCCAGGTGGTGAAAGTCCTAAAGAATTTTTTGAAAGAATAAAAAAAGCATTTTTTGAAATAGTTGATGAAAATAGGGATAAGGAAAATATAATAATAGTAACTCATGCAGGAGTTATTTCTATAATTTATCATATTATAAATAACCTAAAGTGGACAAACAAAGAAAAAGCAATTAAGATAGAAAAAACATCAATATCTAAAGTAGTTGTTAATAAAGAAAATATAACCATAGAATATGAAAATTATGTACCACATCTAACTAAAAACTAGAAAATGTGATATAATAGGTGTACTGGAGGAATAAACATGAATACAGATGAGTTATATACATATATATTAACTGCTTTTGAGGGAAAAAGCTTTGAGAATATTATATTAAACAAAAATAATACAGAAAATAAAGAAAAATTTGAAAATGAATATAGAGAAAAGATAATAGAAGCTATGAATACTGATGAATATACTAAAGTTATGAATATGCTTTCTAAAAGTTTTCTTAAAAATTTAGCAAAAGGTACTAGTAGTAATAAATTTACTAAAGAGGAATGCAATGAAATTTTAGATATATATCACAAATTAATTGAAAACATTTCAAAATTAGATATGCCTTATGAAAAAATAGCACTTGAGCATTTTACAAATGTTAGAAACTTTATTAATAAATATACAAGTAAAGAAGAAAATAATGAAAATAAAAATACTAGTTATTCGCCTGAATTTATTTTAGAAGTATTAGATGTAAAGGAAAGCGAATTAAAAGGAAAAGCACTAGATATAGGATGCAGAAAAGATGGAAGCTTAGTTAAATATTTAAGAGAAAAAAATGTTGATGCTTATGGTATTGATATGGAATGTGAAGATTCAGAATTTTTAGAACAAGAAGATTGGCTTATAAAAGATTATCCTGAGAATACATACGATTTAATAATATCAAATTTAGCATTTAGTAAACATTTTAATGAGGCAAATTTAGAAGCTAATAATGACCAAGAATGCTTTGAATATGCACAAGCATATATGAAGATATTAAATTCATTAAAAATAGGCGGAAAATGGCATTATGCTCCAGCGGTGACATTTATTGAAGAACTATTACCTGAAAATAAGTTTGAAGTGAAAAATTCTTTTGTAAATGATAATGTTATGAAAACAACTATAACAAGGTTAATGTAGATAATTAGTACTTATAATGTGAATATTATAAGTACTAAATTTTATTTTTAAAAAACGTACATTTGTTCTAAAATATCTTGCAATTAAAAATATAGTATGATATAATACCATAGAATTAAAATGAAGGTGAAATTATGAATGATAAATTGATAATTAGGGGAGCAAAAGAAAATAACCTAAAAAATATAAGTTTAGAAATACCAAGAGATAAATTAGTAGTATTTACAGGATTATCAGGGTCTGGAAAATCTTCTCTTGCATTTGATACAATTTATGCTGAAGGTCAACGTAGATATGTTGAATCTTTATCTTCTTATGCAAGACAATTTCTAGGAATTATGGAAAAGCCAAATGTAGAATATATTGAAGGATTATCTCCAGCAATATCAATTGACCAAAAAACTACATCAAAAAATCCACGTTCAACAGTAGGTACTGTTACAGAAATATATGATTATTTAAGATTATTGTATGCACGTGTTGGAGTACCTCATTGTCCTAATTGTGGTAAAAGAATAAAGAAACAAACTGTAGATGAGATAGTAGACCAAGTATTACAATATGATGAAGGAACAAAGATATTAGTAATGACTCCAGTCATACGTGGTAGAAAAGGCGAACATGTAAAAGTAATGGAAAGAGTTTTAAAAGACGGGTATATACGTGCAAGAATTGATGGAGAGTCTTACGATTTATCTGAGGAAATACCACAACTAGATAAGCAAAAAAAACATAATATAGAAGTAATAGTAGATAGACTAGTAGTAAGAGATGATATAAGAAAAAGACTTACAGATTCTGTTGAGCTAGCTTTAAAATATGCTGAAAATTTAGTTATAATTTCAAAAGTTGATACAAACGAGGAGCAAATATTCTCACAAAATTATTCTTGTGTTGATTGTGGTATAAGCTTAGAAGAACTAACTCCAAGAATGTTCTCTTTTAATAGTCCATTTGGTGCTTGTCCATATTGTACTGGACTTGGTGAAATATTAAGAATAGATCCAGATAAAATTATGCCAAATAAAGAAAAGAAACTTTCAGATTATGGAGCTATACAAGGCTGGAGTGGTTCTGGTAGTATAATAGATGGAATTAGCAGAATGTATATAGATGGGCTATGTAATCATTATAATGTTAATCCAAATACTAAACTTAAAGATTTATCTCCTGAATTTATGGACATATTATTAAATGGAAGTAAAGGTGAAAAGATAAAATTTGTTCATAATTCAAGAACAATGAAAAGAGAATTTGAAAACGAATTTGAAGGTGTACTAAATACTTTACAAAGAAGATTTAATGAGACAAAATCTCAAGGAATGAAAACTTTTTATGAAGGATTTATGTCTAGCTCTCATTGTAACTATTGTGACGGAGCAAGACTAAAAAAAGAGACTTTAGCTGTAACAATAGGTAAGCTAAATATACATGAGCTATGTTCTAAAAATGTTACTAGCATAAAGGAATTTATAAATAAAGAATATGAGAAAATGTCTCAAAAAGATAGAACTATTGCAAGTCAAATAGTAAAAGAATTAAATGCAAGATTACAATTTTTAATAGATGTTGGACTTAGCTATTTAACTCTTTCTAGAAGTGCTGGAACTCTATCTGGAGGAGAATCTCAAAGAATAAGACTTGCAACACAAATTGGTTCAGGTCTAACAGGAGTTTTATATATCTTAGATGAACCAAGTATAGGACTGCATCAAAAAGATAATGAAAAGCTACTTAATTCTTTAAAGAAGATGAGAGATTTAGGTAATACCTTAATTGTTGTTGAACATGATGAAGATACAATGAATCAAGCAGACTACATAGTAGATATTGGACCTGGTGCAGGAATACACGGTGGAAATGTTGTATTTGCTGGTAAACCTAAAGATATTTTAAAATGTGAAGAATCAATTACAGGACAGTATTTAAGTGGAAAGAAAAAGATACCAATTCCTAAAGAAAGAAGAAAAACAAAGGTAGGATATTTAGAGGTAATAGGTGCTAGAGAGCATAACTTAAAGAATATTAATGTAAAGATACCTGTAGGAGTATTTAATTGTGTTACAGGTGTTTCAGGGTCAGGAAAATCTACTCTTGTAAACGAAATAATATGTAAGACCATGTCAAGAGATTTAAATAGGGCATTTGAAAGACCAGGAGAATACGACAAGATAAAAGGACTAAAGTATTTTGATAAAGTTATAAATATTGATCAATCTCCAATTGGTAGAACACCACGTTCTAATCCAGCTACATATACTGGAATGTTTGATGCAATAAGAGAACTATTTGCAAATACAAATGAAGCAAAGCTTAGAGGCTATGCTAAGGGTAGATTTAGTTTTAATATTCCAGGTGGAAGATGCGAAGCATGTTCTGGAGATGGTATGATTAAAATTGAAATGAACTTTTTATCTGATGTATATGTACCTTGTGAGATATGTCATGGAAAGAGATACTCAAGAGAAACATTAGAGGTTAAATACAGAGGAAAAAGTATTAGTGATGTTTTAGATATGACTGTTGAAGAAGGACTTGAATTCTTTAAAAATCATCCTACTATAAAAAATAAGCTACAAACATTAATGGATGTTGGACTTGGATATATTAAAATAGGACAACCATCAACAGAACTTTCTGGTGGTGAGGCACAAAGAATAAAACTTGCTACAGAGCTTTCTAGAAGGTCTACAGGAAAAACTATGTATATTTTAGATGAGCCAACAACAGGACTTCATATGGCAGATGTACATAAGCTAATAGATATATTACATCGTTTAGTAGAAGGTGGCAATACATTAATTGTTATAGAGCATAATTTAGACGTTATAAAAAGTGCAGATAATATTATAGATTTAGGACCAGAAGGTGGAGATGCAGGTGGACAGATTGTTGCAACTGGTACACCTGAAGAAATAGCTAAATGTGAAGAAAGTTATACAGGAGAATTTTTAAGACGAATATTATAAAAATTAAAGTGGAAGAAATAAACTTCCACTTTTTATGTATTTATGTGCAATTAAGAGCAACAACAGCAAAGAACTATAATTATTAATACTATCCAGATACAGCAGCAATTTCCGCCTCCGAAGAAACCACCGTTACCGCCACATCCGCAGTTACCGCATCCGCAACCACCACAGTTGCCACATCCGCATCTTTCATCCATCATTGTATTCACCTCTCTTTACTATATAAACTTCTAATTACTTTCAAAAAAAGAATTGAAGTTTAATGGTGTAGATGAATTCCTATCATTACATATAAAGTATAGGATGATAAGTATGAGAACTAATATTATTATCCATACAAGATTATCACTATCTATGCACATACATTTTCACTCCTTTGTATAAGTCGATGTTTAATCAACTTAATATAATATATTCAAAAAATATTAAATGGTTACAAATAAATATTGAATAATTTAATTACATTGTGATATAATCAAAAAAGTTAGAAACGGGTGAATAATTTGAAGAAAAATGATGAAGTTGAATTAGAAATATTAAATAATGGAATGAACTTCGAGGGTATAGCAAGAGTGGATAATAAGGTGGTATTTGTACCTGAAACACTTAAAGGCGAAAAAGTACTAGCAAGAATTATTAAAGTAAATAATTCATATTGTATAGGAAAAGTACAAGAATTTAAAACTAAAGATAAGAGTAGAGTTGAACCTTTTTGTAACGTATATAAAAGATGTGGAGGTTGTTCAGGACAACATATAAGCTATGAAAAACAGTTAGATATAAAATATGATATAGTAAAAAATGCACTAGATAAACAAAAAGTAGAATATAATAAGCTTAATAGAGTTATAGGAATGGGAATACCATATTATTATAGAAATAAAGCACAGTATCCTGTTAGAAAAAATATAGAAGGAGAAAATAAAATAGGATTTTATGCTAAAAGAAGTCATGAAGTAATAGAAAATGAGCAGTGTTATATCCAAAATGAAGATATAGATAAGCTTTCAAAAGAAGTATTTAAGTTATTACTACTTAAAGGATTTACAGGATATAACGAGCAAAATTTTACAGGAGATATTAGACATATACTTATTAGAAGAGGATATCATACCTCTGAGATGATGATAGTAATAGTTGTAAATAATAAAAGTATATTTGAAGATGTAAGAATAGAAGAAATAGTAGATATATTATCTAAAAATAATGAAGATATAAAAAGTATAGTATTAAACTTTAATAATTCTAAAACTAATGAGATACTAGGAAAAGAAGAAAAGATAGTATTTGGAAATGGATATATAACAGACTATATAGAAGATTATATGTATTATATTAGCCCTAGATCTTTCTTTCAAGTAAATACTACACAAGCTGAGGTGCTATATAACACTTTAAAAGAGCTATTAAAATTAAAAAAAGATGAAGTACTTTTTGACCTATATAGTGGTGTAGGCTCAATTGGTATATTCTTAAGTAACAGTGTAAATAAAGTATATGGTATAGAAATAGAGGAACAAGCTGTTAAAATGGCTAATATGAATATAGAAGCAAATAATGTAGAAAATGCTGAATATATTGCTGGAAGTGTTGAAAATAAAATAGTGGAATTTGAAAAAAGAAAAATAAAACCAGATGTTATAGTTGTTGACCCACCAAGAAAGGGATTAGACTTAGATAGTATAGAATATATAATTAAGTTTAGGCCTAAAAAGATAGGATACGTAAGCTGTGCACCTTCAACACTTGCAAGAGATTTAAAACTGTTAAGTACATATTATGATATAGATACTATATCTCCAGTTGACTTATTTCCACATAGTGAACATATAGAAAATGTAGCACTATTAAAATTAAAAGACAATGTATAGCATACTTGCTTTGTGATAAATTTACATAAAAATGTGAAAATGGTGTGAAAACACTCACTGTTATATGTAAACTATGTTATACTTAATATATGAGAAATATATGTGGAAAGGATGTAGTATAAAATGAAGAAAATAGAAGAAGTAATAGATGTAGTAACATATAACAAGAAAAACGCATTAATGGCAGTAGTAGGACTACTTACATTTGGTTTTGTAGTAGGATTTATAATGATAAAAATAGTTAATTTATAATTTAAGAAAATATAGGTAAAAAGTACCTATATTTTTTTGTTAGTAGAAAGAAAAAATATTGTATCCTTATGTTGATTTTTAA
>CANRAK010000034.1 GCA_947628575.1 uncultured Clostridia bacterium
AGAGAAGACTAGCAGATTTAAGAGAAAAAGCAATAATAGATGAAAGATTTATAAGGATGACTGGCTACAATGAAGGAGAAAGAGCTGGTATAAAAATAAGAAATATTGAAATTGCAAAAAATATGTTATCCGAAAATATTGATGTGGCGATTATCACTAAAATAACAGGATTGACTAGAAAAGAAATAAGTAAGATAAAATAATAATATTCTTCTTTTACAGATTTAAAAAAAGTAAAAATAAACCTCGTTTCTTTATATTAAAGAAATGAGGCTTTTTTTGGCCTTGAAAATTTATAAATAAATTTCAAAAAAATACTGCTAATAAAAGTGAATATTTTTTCTGCTAAAGCTAGGTTTTAGCTATATTGTAGCGGTGGTTATAAAATATTGCAAAATGTTGAATTATATGATATAATGACGTGGTAATTAACGAATCAAGACAAAAGAAGGAGAGATTTTATGAAATGTATTTTACTTTGTGCAGGTTATGCAACTAGATTATTCCCATTAACAGAGAATTTTCCAAAAGCTTTATTAGACATAGCTGGAAAACCATTATTAGATTATATTCTTGATGAGGTTAATACACTGGATGAAGTAGATGAAATCTACTTAGTAACTAATAAAAAATATACACCTCATTTTGAAAAATGGGCACAAGAAAAAGATAACAAAAAACCAATAACAGTATTTAATGACAATACAACAACAAATGACGATAGATTAGGGGCAATAGGAGATATTCAATTTACTATTGAACAAGCAAAAATTGATGATGATATGATTATTATAGCTGGAGATAATTTATTCAACTTTAAATTAAGAGATTTTGTAGATTTCCAAAAAGAAAAAGGTACATCAGCAATTTGTGTTAAAGAAAAGAAATATGAAACATTAAAAAGTTTAGGTGTAGTAGAAACTGATGAGGAAATGAAGATAGTTGGTTTTGAAGAAAAACCTGAAGAGCCAAAAGGAAAATATGCTGCATCAGCAATGTATTTATATCCTAGAGAAATCGTACCTATATTTAAACAATACATAGATGAAGGAAATAAAATAGATGCACCAGGAAATTTTGTTGCTTATTTATATAAAAGAGTTCCTTTCTATGCATATCCATTTAAAGGAGAATGGTTTGATGTAGGAACACATGAATCTTTAGCAGAAGTTAGGGAGTTATATAGTAATAATAAATAGAGTGGTAGATATGAGTAAAATTTCACGTAGTATAGTAGTAGTAATTTTTGTAGCATTAATATTATTTTTAGGAATAACAGATTTTATATATATAAATAGTAGTGAAAATAGCGGACAGGGACCAAGTGGACTATACAAGTTTGGATATTTAATATTAATATTTGTACTTGTTTCGTTATATACATACGTTAGAGAAAAATTATCTAGACTTAAATTACAAAAAAGTATATCCACAGTGTATAGATACATATATATAACTTTGGTAATGCTCGCAACTACTTTTTCAAAGATATACAATGTTATGTACATTTATCCTAAAAGAACACTAATATTATATTTTATATTAACCTATCTTATTGGGATTTGTACACAAAGAATAATATTTAATATATCTAAAAGTGATGTTTTATCTGTGCTTGGGATGTTTATAACATTCACACTTCCAAACATAATAAATGATAAGACAATAGATTTAAATTCTAAATTTATAGTGTTTACATTGCTATTATCAATATATGTTATGCAGACATTAATTGATGAATTAAAGCAATTAAATATAAAGAACAAAAAATATATAAAACAAGCAATAATTCTTGGAGTATGTATAGGAACTAGTGTTTTGTGTGGCGTAAATTACTTAATTTGGGAAGTTCTTGCAATATTATCTTTGTTTGTTACGTCAAACTTAGATTCTACTAGTTTGAATTTTTCAAGAAATCAACCTAGTGCAAATACAATAAAAAGAAGAAAAAATAATTATTTTATATATAAAGTTGAAAGAATAAAAATAAGTAAACTACTAATATCATTAGTAATAATATGTATTATAGTATCAGGAATGTATTTTGGTGGAAGAATTGTAGTTAGAAAATTAGCAAATAGCAATAATGGTGTTTGTCAAAACATAATAAATTCTTTAACTGTAGGAATACATTCAGATATAGATATTAGTTTTACAAATATTAAAACTCAAGCATATAAATTTGCAAGCACATCAACTACATTTTATTTATTAAGTTATATTTATATATTATTTATGGAAGTATTATCTATAGTTTTACATAGAAAATATGATACAAAATCTACATTAATAAAAGCAATATTTATTGGGGTACATATAGTAATAACAATCTTTAAATTAGATGTTTTGTATTATCAACCAATACTTGCTATACTTTTAATTGTAATATGTATTGTTAATACTACAAATATATATTATAATAGAGAAGAGAGAATAAAAATGATAGAAGCATAAAGGAAGGTGACATGGGTGGCATACTATTCAGGTGATTTAATTGAAGAAGTTATATCTCAAAATGATATAGTTGAAGTAATATCTGAATATGTAACTCTTAAAAAAAGTGGACGTAACTATATGGGACTTTGTCCATTTCATAGAGAGAAGACCCCTTCTTTTTGTGTTTCAATAGATAAACAAATATTCAAGTGCTTTGGGTGCTCAGAAGGTGGTAATGTTATTACTTTTATTATGAAAGTAGAAAATATAGACTTCTGGGAAGCAGTAGAAATGCTGGCAGAAAGGGCAAATATAGATACATCAAGATATGAAGTTAAAAGTTATTATAATAAAATGGATGCTAGTAAAAAAGATTTAAAAGAAACACTTTTAAAACTAAATAGAGATGTTGGAATATTTTATCATAATAATTTAGTAGAACTTCTTAAAGAAAAAGAAAATCCTGTAAAAGAGTATATTATACAAAGAAAGTTAGATGCAAAGACAATTAATAAATTTGGTATTGGATATGCTACAGGAAAAGAACCATTATATGACCACTTAATAAATCTTGGTTATACTAAAGAAGAAATTCTTGCTTCTGGTATAATTTTAGAAAATAGTAGTGGTAGAATGTATGATAGATTTTACTCTAGAATTATTTTTCCTATTTTTGATATTAGAGATAGAATAATAGCATTTGGAGGAAGAGCTTTTAGTAGTAAAGTATTAGATAAAACGATACCAAAGTATGTCAATTCTCCTGAAAATGATATATATCATAAAGGAAAAACATTATACTTAATGAATTTTGCCAAAAGAGAAAAATTAGATAATATAATAATAGTTGAAGGATATATGGATGCTATTGCTCTTCAAAAGTTTGGCTTTGAAAATGCTGTTGCATCTTTAGGAACAGCACTTACTGAAAACCAAGCAAGGCTAATAAAAAAATATACAGATAAAGTTATAGTTGGATATGACCAAGATGAAGCAGGACAAGCAGCAACTTTAAGAGGACTAGATATATTAGCTAGTCATGGATTAAATGTAAAAGTATTAAAGCTTGATAGAGAAGATGTTAAAGATCCAGATGAATACTTACATAAGTATGGTCCTGAAAGATTAAAGAAGTGCATTAGTAATGCTATTTCATTAGTAGAATTTAAAGTATCTATACTAGAAAAGAATTTAGATTTAGATAATTTTGATTCTAAAGTTAAGTTCTTAACAGGTGTAGCTAATATATTATCTAAAATAGACAATAATATTGAAAGAGATTTATATATAGATAAAATTTCAAAAAAATATGGTATGAGTCCAGGTCCAATTTTAAAAGAAGTTGAAAAAGGACTAAAAAAGAAAAATGACAATGACTTAGTTTTGGATATGCAAACATTAAATAAAAAAATGCAATTAATGACTAATGTTAGAAAAAGACAAGAACAATATATAGTTGCATTGCTATTATCTAAGAAGAAAAATATCCAAGATGAAATTTTAAATAATATAAAGTCTTCAGATATTGAAAATGAAGATGTAAGAAAAACTTTCGATTTCATATTATCTTTAAAAGATAATTATGATATAAACAAAATTGATATCTTATCTAAGATACACGACGAAGCCATAATAAAGGAAATCACCGATATAATGTATATCGACATTTCAGGATATGAAGAAAAATTGCTTCAAGATGTATTAAAGAATAAGAAAAAAGAAAAACTATTTATTAGAAGAGATGAAATACTAAAAAGAATTAGTGAAGACATCTCACCAGACGAAAGCGAAATATTAAAACTTGAGTTAAATCAAATAATAATTGAGCTTTCTAAACTTAAGTAAAGAGGAGTTCCTTGCTATGGAAAAAGGAGAGAAAAAGACAATAGAAACTAAAGAAGTACAAAAAGAAAAAGTAAAAAAATTTATTGAAGAAGTCGTAAAGGCTAAAAAAGTTCAAATGAAGGATGTTATTGATTTTATTACTAAAGAAGATATTGATTCTGAGTTTGTTACTAAAATTTATGATGAGTTAGACAAAGCTAAAGTTAATCTAGTTCTAGATGATGAGGATGATGAAAAAGACCTAATTATTGAAGGCAAAATCAAAGAAGAAATGGAAGATTCAGAACAAAAAGAGGAAGAAAATGACACATCACCTGTTGCAGATTTAGATATTGAGCCAGATCTAGAAGATATAGACGAGTCAGAAAAAGATATCTTGCTAAAAGATATGGAAGATATGTCATTTGTAGATAACTTAAATGTAGATGATCCTGTTAAAATGTTCTTAAAAGAAATTGGTAAGATTAGACTTTTAACATTTGAAGAAGAGAATATACTTGCAGAAAGAATGTTAAAGGGAGATAAAGAAGCAAAAAAACAATTAATAGAATCTAACCTACGTTTAGTTGTAAGTATAGCTAAAAAGTACATTGGTAGAGGTATGAACTTCTTAGATTTAATTCAAGAAGGAAACTTAGGTCTAATTAAAGCAGTAGATAAATTTGACCAATCTAAAGGATATAAATTTTCTACTTATGCAACATGGTGGATAAGACAGGCTATTACAAGAGCTATTGCTGACCAAGCAAGAACTATAAGAATACCTGTACACATGGTAGAAACTATAAATAAACTCATCAAAACATCTAGACATCTATTACAAACTTTAGGAAGAGAACCAACTCCAGAAGAAATAGCAGCAGAATTAGAAATGCCTGTTGAAAAGGTAAGAGATATTCTAAAAGTTGCACAAGAGCCAATATCTTTAGAAACACCAGTAGGTGAAGAAGATGAAAGTAATCTTGGAAACTTTATTCCAGACGAAGATGCACCATCACCATCTGAACAAGCTGCTGACACATTACTTAGAGAACATATTGAAGAAGTAATGCAAACTTTAACTCCTAGAGAAGCTAAAGTACTAAAATTAAGATTTGGACTGGAAGATGGAAGAATGCGTACTTTAGAAGAAGTAGGAAGAGAATTTGATGTAACACGTGAACGTATCAGACAAATTGAAGCAAAAGCTTTAAGAAAATTAAGACATCCAAGCAGAAGTAAAAAATTAAAAGACTTTATGAGTAGTGATATCTAATAGAAGGAGAAAAATATGGCTACAGTTTTATTTATAATAGTAATTATTTATACTATATTATTTGCATTTGGATTTTTATCATATATATTTACATCTGTGGGACTATATAAACTTGCAAAAAAAGAAGAAGAAGGACTTTCATTTTTTGCATGGATTCCATATCTAAATAAATATATATTAGGTAGAATAGCTTTTGGGTCAAATACCCAAGGTATTATAATGACTATATTAAACATAGCTACATTATTATTATATATTTCTCTAATGTTTTTAACAAGAGATTTATACTTAGTTTATTTTGCTGTTATTATGAGCTGTGTTTTATCTATAGTTACTGTTATATATAACTATATAGCTAGATATAAAATATATAGTAGATATAGTAAAAGCACTATTATAATGACTGTACTAGATATTCTTTCTTTTGGAATATTAGGCCCTATTTTTATTTTTGCTATAAGAAATAATGAATTAAAAGAAAAATAATATATTAAGAAAATCATGAAGGTGGAGTATAATCCATCTTCTTTTTTTAATCATTTTTTATATACTACTTGACATTTATTTTATTTGTGATATAATAGTCAAAGAAAGTCAAAGTTAAACTAAGGAGGAAAAAATGAATTTATCAGATTTAATAGAAAACTATATAAAGAATGCAATAGAGGAAACACAAGAGATAGAGTTAAAAAGAAGTGAACTTGCTCAAACATTTAATTGTGTTCCTTCACAAATCAACTATGTAATATCTACAAGATTTATTCCAGAATTAGGATTTTATGTTGAAAGTAAAAGAGGTGGTGGAGGATATATAAAAATTAGTAGAATTAATTTATCCAAATCTGAATATATAAAAGATATAATAAGCAAGATTGGTGGAAAAATGTCGCAAAGTGTTATGGACGTTTACTTAAGAGAGTTACTTAGCTATAATATTATAGATGATAAATCTGCAATTATTATTAGTGCGGCATTATCTGAAAAGAGTTTAGTACAAGTAGAAAAATTAAAAAGAGATCAGGTAAGAGCGGATATGTTTAAAAATATACTTGTAAATTTAATTTAAAAAAGGAGTGGTTTTTATGAAATGTTCAAATTGTGGAAAAAATAATGCTAATATTAAATATAATCAAAATATAAATGGAGAGGTTATTAACTTAAATTTGTGTGAAGAATGTGCACAAAAGCTTGGTATTTTTAATAGCTTTGATGATATATTTTCTCCAATGATAATGGATTTTGACTATGTACTACCAGAAGAAATAAAATGTAAAAATTGTGGCTATACTTTATCTAAATATAGGTCAACTGGACTATTTGGATGTGAAGAATGCTACAATACCTTTAAGAAGGAGATAGATAGCTTACTTCCTAAAATACAAGGAAAAAATAGACATGTAAATAAGAAAGCAAGAAAAGTTAAAAATGCTAAGAATACTCAGATGAGTGAACTAGATAAATTAAAAGAAGAATTAAAACAGCTTATAGAACAAGAAAAGTTTGAAGAAGCAGCAGTTGTAAGAGATAAGATAAAAAATATGGAAAGCAAAGGAAAGGAGTAAGCTATGGAAGAATTTAAAGATGTTGTTTTAACAACAAGAATAAGACTAGCTAGAAATATAAAAGGATTTAATTTTCCTAATAATATGATAGATAAACAAAGGTTAGAAGTTCTAAATCATATTAAAAATAATATATCAGATGAATATACAATTCTAGAATTAAGCAATATAGATGAAGTTACTAAAAAATCATTAGTAGAAACTCATACTATATCTAAAGAATTGTTATTAAGTAATAATACAGCACTAATAATAGATGAAAAAAATAATATTACTGCTATGATTAATGAAGAAGATCATTTTAGAATACAGGCGTTTGAGCATGGATTTAATATAGATAAAGCATATAAAAATATAACAGCTTTTGATAATGATATTTCCTCTAGTGTAGAATATGCGTATAGTGAAGACTATGGATATATAACTGCATGTCCTACATGTATTGGAACAGGAATGAGAGTATCAGTTATGCTACATTTACCTGCGTTAGAAAAAATAAAACTACTAGATAAAATATTTAATGAAATATCTAATCTTGGAATATCTATAAGAGGTATCTATGGTGAAAATACTAATGGTGAAGGATGTATATATCAAATATCTAATCAGAAAACTTTAGGAATATCAGAAGGAGATATAATAGAACAAGTAAAGCAAGTTACTCAATATGTAGTTAAACAAGAAAGAAAGGCTAGAGAACTTCTAAAAAGTAGACTTGAAGTAAAAGATGAGATAATGAGGTCTTATGGTATTTTAAAAAATGCTATTATAATGAATAAAAAAGAGGCAATGACATTACTATCTAATGTAAGAATGGGAATAAATATGGATATAATAAATGACATTGATTTAGAAAAAATAGATAATGTTATTGGTAATATAGGAAAAAATACATTAAGAAAAAACTTAAAAGATTATTTTCCTAGAGAAGAAGAAAATACTAAAAGAGCAGAATATATAAAAAGTAATATATAAGGAGGAATTTGAAAATGTATGAATTTACTGAAAGTGCAAGAAAAGTTATAGAATGTGCAAAAGAATTTTCATATAATCATAATTATTCGTATATTGGTACAGAGCATATTTTGTATGGATTAATAGCTGAGGATGAAGGACTAGCAGCAGTTATATTAAAAAAGCAAGATATAACAGCTGAATATATAGAAGATGAAATAATAAAAATAGATGGATTAATGAATACTGTAGTAGATGAAGATGAAATAGATTTTACACCTAGAGCAAAAAGAATAATAGCAAATAGTCAAAGAGAAGCTTTAAGAATGGGACAAAATTATGTTGGCTCAGAACATATTCTTCTATCTTTAATGAGAGAAATAGATAGCGTAGCTGTAAGAATATTAATAGATGCTGAAATTGACCCTCAAAAGATATTTACTGAATTGCTTAGAATATTAGGAGAAGAATCTCCAATTTCTAAGACATATAATGACCCGGCAAATATGGATAGTAAATCTAAAAATAATACTCCTACTTTAAATCAGTATGGTAAAGACTTAACAGAACTTGCAAAGCATAATAAATTAGACCCTGTAATTGGTAGAGAAAAAGAAATAGAAAGAGTAATAGAAATACTAAGTAGAAGAACAAAGAATAATCCTGTACTTATTGGTGAGCCAGGTGTAGGTAAAACAGCTGTTGTTGAAGGTCTTGCTCAAATGATAAATGATAATAATGTACCTGAAATACTAAAAAATAAAAGAGTTGTATCACTAGATATGGCATCAATGATTGCAGGTGCTAAATATAGAGGCGACTTTGAAGAAAGACTAAAAAGTGCATTACAAGAAATTAAGTCAGCTTCAAATGTTATACTATTTATAGATGAAATTCATACAATAGTTGGAGCTGGAGCAGCGGACGGTGCAATGGATGCAGCAAATATACTAAAACCATTATTATCTAGAGGTGAAATACAAGTAATAGGTGCAACTACTTTAAATGAGTATAGAAAATATATAGAAAAAGATAGTGCACTAGAAAGAAGATTTCAAAGTGTAATTGTTGAAGAACCTAGTGTAGAAGATACAATAGAGATATTAAAGGGGCTTAAAGATAAATATGAGGCACATCATAAGGTAAAAATAACTGATGAAGCTATAAAAGAAGCTACAATATTATCTGAAAGATATATAACTGATAGATTTTTACCAGATAAAGCTATAGACCTAATAGATGAGGCATGTTCTAAGGCTAAAATAAAAAGCTTAACTAAACCTGCAAGCTATAAAGATTTAGAAAAAGAGCTAGAGAAAAAATCTAAAGAAAAAGAAGAAGCAATAATATCTCAAAATTTTGAAAAGGCTGCTAAGATAAGAGATGAAGAAAAAGAACTAAAAGATAAGATAGCTAAACAAGATGAAAATTGGAAAAAACAAGAAAATGGTAAAGATGTATCAATAGGAAAAGAAGAAATATGCGCAGTTGTATCAAATTGGACAAAAATTCCTGTTACTAAGTTAACTTTAACAGAAGTTGAAAAAATTAAAAATTTAGATAAAGATCTTAAAAAGAGAGTAATAGGTCAAGATGAGGCAATTGACGTGCTTTCAAAAGCAATAAAAAGAGCTAGAGTTGGATTAAAAGATGTTAATAGACCTATAGGTTCATTTATATTCTTAGGTCCAACAGGTGTAGGAAAAACTGAGCTTACTAAAGCGCTTGCTGCTAATATGTTTGGTAGTGAAAATGCAATGATAAGACTAGATATGTCAGAATTTATGGAGCCACATAGTGTTTCTAAGTTAATTGGTTCACCTCCAGGATACGTTGGATATGATGATGGTGGACAATTAACAGAGCAGGTAAGACGTAAACCATATTCTATTATATTATTTGACGAAATTGAAAAAGCACATCCTGATGTATTTAATATACTTCTTCAAATATTAGATGATGGTAGACTTACTGACTCAAATGGTAGAACAGTTAGCTTTAAAAATACAGTAATTATTATGACTTCTAATACAGGTGCAAGAAATATAGTTGAAAATAAATCTATAGGATTTATAAATAAAGAAGATGCAAATGAAACTTATGAAAAAAATAAAGCAGCTGTAATGAGTGAGTTAAAGAAAACATTTAGACCTGAATTTTTAAATAGATTAGATGAAATAATTGTATTTAAAAAACTAGATGAGAATTCAATAGAAAAAATAGCTAAAATAATGCTAGATGAGTTTGCTATGAAATTAAAATCTAGAAATATAGACGTAGAGATAGACGAAAGCTTAATTAAATATATTTCTAAAGTAGGATTTGATGATGTATATGGAGCAAGACCATTAAAAAGAGCTGTTCAGTCTAAAGTAGAAGATAAAGTTGCTGAAGAAATGCTAGATGAAAAAATAAAAGATGGTCAAAAGATTAAAATAAGAGTAGAAAATGATAACCTAATTATAGAGAAAAAATAAGTTGAAAATATAAAGAGTTTGTGATATAGTTTTAGTATAAATATAAGGAGGAATTGATATGGAGTTTATGAAAAAAGTAGAAGAAATATCTAAAAAGGTTGGAGATACTGCTTCAAATACATACAATACTGTTGCAGATAAATCTGGAAAATTAATCGAAGAGACTAAACTTAAGATAGCTATATCAGATAAGCAAGCAGATATAGCAGAAATTTATGAAGATATGGGTAAATCTATATATGATTCATATAAAAACGGTGAAGATGTTGGAAAAGATTTCTTAAAGTTAGTTAAAAAGATAGATAAAATTAACGAAGAAATTGAAGATATGAACACAAAAATCCTATATAACAAAGGTCTAAGAGTATGTGCAGAATGTGGAGAAACAATCGCTTTAGATAGTAAATTCTGTATAAAATGTGGAACTAAGCAAAAAGCATTTAAACTAAAAGAAGAAAAAAAGAATGATAAGAAAGATGATGCAAAAACTGAAAAAGTTTGTCCAGAATGTGGACAGATATTTGATTCAACTGCAAAATTCTGTAGCAAATGTGGTCACAAATTCTAATATTGTAAAAAAAGAGCTAGTTATAATATAAACTAGCTTTTTTTGTGTCTTTTATTGGAATAGATTAAAATAGGTGGTAAATTTAAATTGGTGATTTAAGTGAAAAAATTTACTACTTATATAATAATTGCTATTTTTTGTGTATGCGTTTTAACTTTTATTGTTAATTATATTATACAAAAAAGTATGTTGACTAAAAATTTATTATTTGATATTATTAGTAAAGTAGAAAATATAGTAATTGCGGATATCAGTAAAGATGGAAATAAAACTTTTACTAATGAAAATAAGATGGATTTTTTAATAAAATACATCATAGATAATAGAGAAAAGTATAAAAATAATATAACTCTAGATAATGAAGACTATTATGAGTATAATAATACTCCTTATTATAACTTTGGAAGGGTCGATGAGAAGTTTATACAAAATTTATCTTGTTTGTATTTTGAAAGGATACCTATTAAGTATATTAAGGACAGTAAATTTTATGCTAACGGAGAGGTATTACTAAATTATGAACCTATCGAGCCATTTTACTATGATGAAAAAAATATAATAGGTACAAAAGAAAATAGTAAAAGTTATAAAGTGTATATACAATATAAAAGAAAACTTAATAACATACAAAATGATATATATGTAGTATATACATTTAATAAAGAATTGAAGATAAAAAATGTTACTATATATGATTCTATATTAAAATAGTGGTGAATTAATATGGTTTTATTAAATGGAAAAGTAAATAAAAAGATGATTTTAAAAATATTTATAGCTATTGTTATACTATTAATTATTACTGCATTAACTACAGTTGTTATATATGCTGTTAGAAATAGCAAGATAAATAAACAGTTAATGTCAAATGTAGATATGGATAATAAAGTTACTACTACTTTTAGTAATGGAAAAAATATTATTTTAGATAATAAAACACTGGATATGATTAAAAGTGAAGGGTTAGATTTGGTAATTAGTAATTCAGATTATATTGCTAAAATAAATAATGAAGATGTTACTAAAAATATAAATGTAGATTTAAAAGTAAAAAAAGATAATTCTTTTGATAATGCAATATTTATAGAAACAAAAAATCCTATATTATCTGAACTTAAAGTTAATACTAGCAGTACAATTTCTTCAGTAAAGTATTTATCTGAATATTATAACTATTATAACGGTAGTATATTTATTAATAATGATACATTAGTAGATGAAAGTGGTTTTTGTAATGTTAAGTTAGAAAATGGTGTAGACAATTATCTACTTGCAGAAGTAATACCTAATATAGATGATATAAGTATAGAAAAGCTAACAATAGATAAAGGGGAAAATAAAGATGTTGATATAGGTATACCAAAAGAGAAATATACATTAGGAACTATATTTTTAGAGTGCGAAGATAAAGAGGCACTTGAAATAAATAATTTAGATATAAATGCTTTAAAGGTAGGAGAATATAAAGCATATATAAAAGTATTAGATAAACAAAAAGAGATAAGTATAAAAGTAATACAACAGGTAGAAAAAATAGAGCTAAATAAAACAACATTAGAAGTAGTAATTGGAAAAACTTCAAAAATAGATGCAACAGTTTTACCACAGGATGCTGAAAATAAAGAATTAATATGGAAAAGTAGTAATGAAGAAATTGCAACAGTAGATAATGAAGGAAATGTATCTGGTATTGCAGTAGGAAATTGTGAGATTACAGTATCAAGTAAAGAAAATACAGATATAATTGCAAAGGTACAAGTAGAGGTAAAAGAACTTTCATTAGTTATTGCGCCTCCTCAAACAGATGGAATAACTTATATAAATGGTATAATGCTTGTAAATAAAACACATCCAATACCTTCAGATTATGCACCTGGCCTAATACCAGAAGCATATAATGCATTCTTACAACTTCAACAAGGAGCAAAAGATGCAGGATTTGATATACAACTTCTATCTGGCTTTAGATCTTATGAAACTCAAAGAGGACTATATAATAACTATGTAGCAACATATGGACAAGCAGAGGCTGACACATTTTCTGCAAGACCTGGTACATCTGAACATCAAACAGGACTTGCTATGGATGTAGGCTGGATAGATGATGCATATGCAGATACACCATCTGGAAAGTGGCTTGCTGCTAACTGTTATAAATATGGATTTATAATTAGATATCCTAAAGATAAAGAAAATATAACAGGATATAAGTATGAGCCATGGCATATAAGATATCTTGGAGTAAGTATAGCTACAGATGTATATAATAGTGGTTTATGCTTAGAAGAATATTTAGGAGTTTTAGACTAATAAAAAGTGCTATTCTTTAGCACTTTTTTTAACTTTAAAACATTTTTTGATTTTTTTTGAAAAAAGTGTTGACAAACAAAAATAAAAGTAGTATCATAATAGACGTCGCAAGGAGAAAATAAACATAAAAATGTAAAGATAAAAGTTAATAAAAAAACTTTTATTTTTTATATAAAATGTGTTGACAAAAGTTGACTCTTTGTGTTATAATAAAATCGTTCACACGGAGTGTGAAAAGCACATTGAAAAA
>CANRAK010000035.1 GCA_947628575.1 uncultured Clostridia bacterium
GTTACAAAATGTTATCTAAATGGTATAAAAAATAGTATAAAAAAATAGGGAAACATTGTATTTAATGTCTCCCTATTCCATCATAACTATAAACTATTAGTTTTTATTATTTGTTATTATTTAGTATTAGTTCTTTTTTTATTTTAGAAATAATTCCTATAATACCAAAAAAAGATTGCTAAAATTTAATTAACAATCTTTATATATGAACTCTAGTTGCCCACTAATTATTCTTTCTTCTTCTAAATGGATTTTTTATATTACCTGGTAAAACTCCAATTCCTAATATTAATAGTATAATAGCTCCTACTGCTGATACAATTGAATTTCTAATATACTCTTTAGTTAGGCTAAAATTGAAATTTCTTATTCCCATATTTTTATTTATATTTTGTTGGTAATATAAAATTTCTTTAACTACTCTAGAATCTGTGTCTATATCAACCTTTTTAATATCCGTAATACCTTCTTTATCTATATTAGTTGATATTGTTAAAGATTTAGTATCTTTAAAATACGTATATATTATATATGGTTGATTTCTATACACACTTTTTACTAAATTTCCCGTTGTTTTTTCAATGTAACTTTCTGTTATATCAAATGATTTTAGTTGATAATCTAAGATGATAGCAATTTTATTTTCTCTAGCTGCCTTTGAAATTGCATTTACTGCATAAGTTTTATCTGGTTCTGACATCGTTCCAGATATATCTTGAACATACTCTGCCCCTTTTTGTAATGGCAATCGTGGGATTATAACCGTCCTTATTAAATTATATATCAAAACAAGTGAGAGTACAACCAACGCAACCCCTACGATTAATCGACAAATTGTCTTATAATATTTTTTCATATAAAAAAATTCCTCCTTATTCTTTCTTTCGACATTTTTTTGCAGCTATTTTTAAACGCTTTTATCCCTTATTTTACCTCCTTTCTCTTCATGTATCTATAATCACGTTACATTTAAAAAAATCATCTGCGAAAATATTATATCATTTTATTTATATTATGTCAAGTATTTTCTTTATTACATACTATATTATTATATTTCAGTTTATAATAACAATTTAATATAATTAAGCATACAATACATTATGGGGTGAAATTATGAATATAACTGTACAAAAATATGGCGGTAGTTCTGTAGAAAATAAAGAAAAACTAGAACTTATCTGTAATAAAATAATTAAAGAAAAAAATAAAAATAATAATGTTGTAGTTGTCGTTTCAGCACAAGGAAAGACTACAAACAACTTAATATCAAAAGCTGAAGACTACACTAATTTTTGTCTAGATAAAAAAGATTTAGACTTTTTACTTGCTACAGGAGAGATGCAAACTGCCTCATTATTATCTTTAATGCTAAATTCTAAAGGACATAAAGCTGTGTGCCTTACTGGTGCTCAAGCTGGTGTAATAACCGATTCAAATTTTGGAAATGCAAAAATAATAGATGTTGTACCATCTAATATTATTTCATATATAGAAGAAAATTACATAGTAATAGTAACTGGCTTTCAAGGTATGGATAAATTAGGAAATATAACTACTTTAGGTAGAGGTGGCTCAGATTTAAGTGCTGTTGCACTTGCAGGTGCACTTAAAGCAAAAAAATGTGAGATTTACAGTGATATAGACGGCATATATTCTGCTGATCCTAAGGTTATTCCTAATTCTAAATTATTAAGTGATATTTCGTTTGATGAAATGTTGGAAGCAGCTTCTGCAGGTGCAAAAGTTCTACATAATCGTTCTGTAAATCTTGCTAAAGAGTATAACATAAAAATATTAGCAAAAAATACTTTTAGAAATTCTCGTGGGAGCAAAGTACAAAAAAATATTAAAGAAGATTTTTCTATTCATTTTATTACTAAAAAAGATGATGTTTCTAAAATTTGTATTGTAGGACCTATGATGTTATCTAATAGAGAAGCTATTTCTAAAATTTTTAAAACAGCAAATGAAGAAAATATAGAAATATATATGATATCTTTTAGTGAATTAGCTATTAATATAATTGTAGATACGAGTAAGTCTAAAATGTTTATGGAAAAACTTCATAATATTTTAATTGAGGAAAAATAAAACAAGGAAATTTATACTTCCTTGTTTTGCTTTTTAAGTATTTTTTTACTTTTGTTTTTCTTTTCTTTTGGATTTTCATCTTCTATTTCAAAATTTATTCCAAATTTATATTTTAAGAATATTTTCCCTATTGCAAGTACTGGCATTGCTAAAATCATACCTACTATTCCAAACAGTTTTTCAAATACTAATAGTCCACAAATAACT
Organism: uncultured Clostridia bacterium; assembly: GCA_947628575.1. GTDB lineage: Bacteria > Bacillota > Clostridia > TANB77 > CAG-465 > CAG-465. Next base: position 2,299 of record CANRAK010000035.1, read on the forward strand.
ACAACTGGATGTAGTTTAACAGATTTTGCAATTATATTAGGTTGAAGAATATTTGCATCTATAATTTGAATAATAAATGATGCTACAAAAGTTATAATTGCAAGTACTGGACCTCCAACAGTAAAAGCATATATTGAAGTAATAGTATATGATATTACAGCACCTATATATGGTATTAAATTTAAGAATGTTATAATTATTCCAAAAATTATTGCATATTTTAGCTTAAGTACCATACAAACAACAGTTGTCATTATACCGACAATAACACTATCTATTAGTAGTCCTCTTACATAAGAGTTTAATATATCATCCATCTCAGTTAGCATTTTATATCTATTAGAATCTTTCCCATTTTTAGATAAAAATACAATTAGACTATTTTTAGTTCTATCCATATCTTTTACCATAAAGAAAGATATAATTATTGCTGTTATTGCACTTATTAAGAAGCTACCTGCCTTTTGTACAGTATCTAACGAGTAGCTTAGTATTTTATCCATATGCTCAGATACAATACTTAAATCACTTATATCCGAAGATATTTTATAATCTACGCCAAATCTATCATATATTAAAAGATTTATCTTATTTACAGCACTAGTATATAATGCTGGTAGATCTTTTATTAACTGAGTTACTTGTGAAACAATTATTGGTATAACATAAGACAGTGCTATTACAACTATTGCAAATATAATAATTAGTGATACTGTAGCAGCAAGTCCTTTGCTCAGTCCCCACTTTCTTAGTCTATTAGTTAGTGGTCTTGATATCCAACAAATTACAATTCCTACATAAAGTGGCGTTAATGTTAAAAGTATCTCAATTATTTTATCTACTACTCCTATTTCTCTTAACGCGAAAAATACTACAATTATTGCTACGATATACATGACTTTATTTAAAAATTTAAAGTCAAATTTATTTTCTTCCATTATGCCTCCTAAAATTTATTATTATTTTTATCTATAATAAATTTATACATACACTTTTTTGCTTATTTTTTAAAATTTATATTCTATTAAATTACCACACTTTAAGCTCTTTTTTACATCGATTACTCTTTGATTTGAACTACCTCTAAATAATAAATTTTCATCTTTTTTATTAATATCAAACTTACCATCTATTAGTATGTCTGTTCTTTTAAGTAATTCTAAAAATCCATTATCTTCATTAGCTTTTTCTAATAAATCTTCATAATTATATCCTGTATAAGTAATTATATCCAACTTTTTATTTTTTAATTCGTCTACTAATTTAGATAATTGCTTAGCTTGTAAAAAAGGTTCTCCTCCACTAAAAGTAACACCTTTTAAAAGTGGATTTTCATCAATTTTTTCTACGATTTTTTCAATTGGTTCATATTTACCTAAGTTTACATTATGTGTTTGTGGATTATGGCATCCTAAACAGTTATGAAAACAGCCCTGTGTAAATACAACAAATCTAATTCCCGGTCCATCTACAATAGATTCTTCGACTATTCCTGCTACTTTAATTTTATCTTGTGTTTCATTACAATAGAACATCGTGTTTTACTCTGTCTCTTTCTTCTGCTCTTTTACCGTCATTAAATCTATCTAATGTTCCTACTAAGTATCCAGTTATTCTTCTAATTCTTTCAAATGGCACGTCATTTTCAAAAGTATAGCTTAAATCTACATAATCGCCATTTACTTTTAAATCTAAAGTTGCGATCTCCTTATCTGGATTTTTTTCTTGTACATATTTTATGTACTCGTTGATTTCGTCCTGACTAATGTTTTCTCCACTTGTGTTAATTTTCATATACATTACCTCCTTATTCTTTCTATTCTTTCATGGACATTATTAATCTCTTCAAATTCTCTTCTACCACAACATGGGCATTTATCTTTTATTATTCCAGTATATCCACATATTGGATCTCTATCTACAGGATGGTTTATTGAGCCATATCCAATACCAGATTCTTTCATACATCTTATTATTTGTTCAAAAGCATCTAGATTTTTAGTAGGGTCACCATCTAATTCAACATAGCTAATATGTCCACCGTTTGTAAGCTCATGATAAGGTGCTTCAATTTTTATTTTATTAAATGCACTAATTTTATAATATACAGGTACATGGAAAGAGTTAGTATAATATTCTCTATCTGTTACACCTTCTATTACACCATATTTTTTCTTATCTATTTTTACAAATCTACCAGATAATCCCTCAGCTGGTGTAGCAATAAGTGTAAAATTCAATTTATCTTTTTGAGATTGCTCGTCTACTCTTTCTCTCATATGACTAATTATTTTTAAGCCTAACTCTTTTGCCTCTTCACTTTCACCATGATGTTTTCCAATTAAAGCTTTTAAACATTCTGCAAGTCCTATAAATCCTATAGTAAGGCTACCATGTTTTAAAACTTCCCCAACTTTATCTGTATTCTTTAACTTTTCAGAGTCTAACCATACATGTTGTCCCATTAAGAATGGATAGTTATATACTCTTTTATTTGATTGTATTCTAAATCTATCTTTTAACTGGTCTATTACTAAGTCTATTTTATCATCTAGCATTTCGAAAAATTTATTGACGTCGCCTTTAGCCTCAATTCCAAGTCTTGGCAAATTAATTGATGTGAAACTTAGATTACCTCTGCCACAAGTTACTTCTTTACTTCTATCATTTATATTTGACATTACTCTTGTTCTACATCCCATATATGCTACTTCTGTATTATAATCTCCCTTTTTGTAATATTGTAGATTAAATGGAGCATCTATAAATGAGAAGTTTGGAAATAACCTTTTTGCAGATACTCTACATCCTAACTTAAATATATCATAATTAGGGTCTTCTGGGTTATAATTTATTCCTTCTTTTACTCTTAATATTTGTATAGGGAATATTGGTGTCTCACCATTTCCAAGTCCTGCTTCTGTAGCATATAGTAGTTGCTCCATTACAAGTCTTCCCTCTGGACTTGTATCTAGACCATAGTTAATACTACTAAATGGTACTTGTGCACCCGCTCTAGAATGCATTGTATTAAGATTATGTATAAATCCTTCCATTGCTTGGTAAGTTGCTTTTACAATTTCTTTATCTGTATATTTAACTGTAAATTTTTGTATTTTATCTACTGTATCTTTATCAAAATAATTTGATAGATACTTTCTTTCAGTTGCTAAATAATTATTTGAATCTTTATAACATGCAACTAAATCTTTATCGTATTTTATAGATTTTACAATGTACTCTGCTAACTTTTCAGGCTCTTTTGTATCTGTAAGTAGCTCTATAGCCTTAGATAAATTTTTTAAATATTCCTTTTTATATGATACTCTAACTCCCTTTGCCATTGCATACTCAAAATTAGGTATACTCTGTCCACCGTGTTGGTCATTTTGGTTAGACTGTATTGCTATTGCAGCAAGTGCAGCATAGCTTGCAATACTTTGAGGTTCTCTTAAAAATCCTTCGCCTGTACAAAATCCATCTTTAAATAGCTTAATTAAATCTATTTGACAGCAAGTTGTTGTTAAAGTTAAAAAATCTAAATCATGTATATGTATATCGCCATCTCTATGTGCTTTAGAATGTTCTGGCTTTAATACACATAAATGGTAAAAATTTTTCGCACCTTCAGAGCCATATTTAAGCATAGTTCCCATAGCAGTATCTGCATTTATATTGGCATTTTCTCTTTTAACATTGCTATCTTTAGAATCTTCAAAAGTTAAGTCCCTATAAACATTAGTTATGTCTAAGTTTTTCTCACGAGTTCTATTTCTCTCATCACTAAAGCTAGAATATGCATTAAGTGTTTCTTCAAAGCCTTCTTGATGTAATACTTTTTTTATCATATCTTGTATTAACTGTGATGTTACATACTTATCTACTTGACTTTTTTCTAATTCTTCATATATCTTATTGGCTAGCTCTTCAGATTTTGCATAGTCTTGTCCTCCAATAGAATTAGCAGCTCTATTTATAGATCTTGCTATTCTATCCACATTAAAATTTACTTTTCTTCCGTCTCTTTTTATTACTTTTGATATCATGTGTATTACTCCTTTTTTAGTACTTTATTATATCTGAATTATATCATTGCATAAGTTACAAATCAATAAAAAATATATTTTTTTACAATAATGAAAATTGATTGATATATTTGTAATTATTTATGTTTTTTTGTTATGTTTTCTAGTTAATTATAATTACTAATTATACTGTCAACTATGGCATTTAAATACTCATTTTTCTTATTTAATAAATTATTTAAGTCATTATCTGAATTAATAAATCCAAGCTCTAAAAGATATGACTCAGATGATATATTACTATCTCTATATGGATTTTCTGACATAGTTTTATCCCTTCCATCTATATATGCAGATGTCATAATTCCACCAATTTCTCTTATCATAAAAAGATAAGGTGTATTAGTAGAAAGACTCTCATAAGGAGCATAGCCCATATACTCAGCATACTCATTTGCCTCTTTAACTTCTTGCTTAGTATATGTTCTTACATACACTCCATCTAAAGCTTTAGCATAGCTATTTACTGAATATTTTCCATCTGTATATTTTACAATATTATCTGCTATTTTTTTAGCAAAATCTAAATTCAAATTATTAGAAGCATATACTTCTACTCCACCCTCAGATTTTTCTGAAGCGGTGCTATTTAAATGTATAGATAAAGTTAACTTAGCTTTCGTTTTATATGGTATTCCTGCTCTACCATTATTTCCATAAGACTCTACATATTCATCTTTATCTCTTGTAAGGGCAACTTTATACCCTAATTTTTCTAGCTTTTCTTTAAGTGAAAATGCATAATCTAAAGTTATATCTGCTTCATGATACTCTTTATACATTGCACCTGGATCTTTACCACCATGTCCTGCATCAATTACTATATCACAAGCATTATTTGGCAATGTAGAATATTGACTTCTAATTAGCATATAATCTATAGTTTCTTCATCACTAAAATTATGCTTACTAAAAAGTATCTCAACTTTATTATTCTTATTATCTTTTGTCAAAGTATAATATTCATCTTTTACATATTTACTTTTATTTGTTATTGAAAATAGTTTATATGTTTCCTTGTTGTTAGTTGTGCTAACTAGTTTTATAAAAAGAAAATGTTTACCATCACTTATCTTATTTAAATCTATTCCTTCATTTATATTACTAGATAGTTTAAATGCTACTTTCCCTTCTTCTTTTGAAAATTCTAAATTATACTCATCATAGTTACAATCTATATCTTCGACTACCAATTTCATAGAGGAAATATCCACATTTTCAACATCTTCATTTGATATATATCCATTAATATTTAAATGATTGCCATATATAGTAAATAAGTCTAAGCATGCAATTTTATCTTTTTCAACTTCGTTAAATACTTTAGCTTCTTTTTTTGCCTCTACTAACACCAAATTCCTTTGCTCATTTCGTATTAATATATAATTATATATAACAGCAAGTATTGCCATAATTGCAATGATTAATATTGGTATTAATATTTTTTTAATTAAATTTCTATCTAGTTTCATAAGCAAATTACCTCTTTTATTTTAATATTTCTATTGCTACCTTAATTCCATCTATTGCAGCTGTCATTATTCCTCCAGCATACCCTGCACCCTCACCACAAGGATATAATCCTTCAATATTAGCAGTTAATTTTTCTTTATCTCTAGTTATTTGTACAGGAGATGATGTTCTAGTTTCAACAGCTGTAAGTACTGCATCTTTATCTGCAAATCCTTTCAATTTATTATCTAAATTTATTAATGCCTCTTTCATAGTATCAGTTATATATATTGGGAAAAGCTCATTTAAATTTGAAAAAGTCACTCCTGGTCTATATGTAGGTACTACTTTTCCTAATTTTTGAGTTTTCTTGTTAGCTATAAAATCTTCTACTCTTTGTATTGGTGCATAGTAATTTTCACCACCCATTTTAAAAGCTTCTTTTTCTAACTTTTCTTGAAAATACATCCCTGCAAGAGGATTTTTATCTTTAAAATCTGATGGATTAATATTAACTAATAACGCACTATTTGCATTTTTACCATCACGTAAGAAATTACTCATTCCATTAGTAACGATTGTTTTCTCTTGTGAAGAAGAAGCCATAACTTGTCCACCTGGACACATACAAAATGTATAGCATACTCTACCATTTTTTGCATGATACACTAGCTTATATTCTGCTGGTGGTAGCTTTAATTTTGGATTTTCTCCATACTGTGCTTCATTTATGTCTTGTTGTAAATGCTCTATTCTAACACCAACTGCAAAGCTTTTAGATATTATATTTATTCCCTTATCATAAAGCACTTTAAATGTATCTCTTGCACTATGACCTATAGCAAGAACAACACTATCTGTTTCTATCTCATTATCCTTTGTATATACTCCAGCTATTTTCCCATCTAAAATTTTAAAATCTACTACTTTTGTATCAAAAAGGAAAGTTCCACCTTTAGATATAATATACTCCCTCATATTCTTAACAATTTTTACTAAATTATCTGTACCCATATGAGGTTTAGCAGTATAAAGAATTTCTTCTGGTGCACCAAATTTTACAAAATTTTCTAGTACTATTCTTGAGTATATAGAGTTATTTCCTGTAGTAAGCTTACCATCTGAAAAAGTTCCAGCACCACCTTCACCAAACTGAATATTAGAGCTACAATTTAATTTTCCTGTAGTTATAAATGAATTAACATCTTCTATTCTTTTTTCCACTTTACTCCCTTGTTCAATTACAATAGGCAAAATCCCATTATCTACAAGTGTTAAAGCAGCAAAAAGTCCAGCAGGTCCAGCACCTACAATAACAGGTCTAAATTTACTTTTTCTTGTTACATCTATTTTTATTTCATTTATACACTCTACTTCTTTTGCACCTTTTATCTTAGTGTTTTTCTTTAATTCTACATCTACAGAATAGTTATATACAATATCATTTTTATTTCTTGCATCAATAGATTTTTTGTATATATATGCATTTTTTACATTTTTTAAGTCAATATTATATTTTTCTAAAGCAATTTGTATAACTTCTTCTTTAGATAAATTATCTCTAATTTTTATATTACTTAATCTGTACATTTTCGCTCCTATTATAAATACATACTATATTTTCTACTTTCTGCCTTTTTAAATCCACAATTTTCATAAAAATCATGTACACCTTTTTCATCTTCTAAGCATGTAAAATGTATTGTCTTATATCCATTTTCTTTAGCATAGTCTATAACATAATTCATTAGTATTTTTCCTAAATTTTGTCTTCTATATGATTTCTTTATTGCTACATTAAATAGCTCTATTGTTGGTTGAAAAGAAAAAGTAAATAAATCTAGTTTGTACATAGTAACACTACCTACAATTTCATCTTTTTCTTTTAATACAACTATTTCATACGCATTACTATTTTCATCATATTTTAAGTAACTTTCTATATCTTGACTTCCATCAAAAGCTTCATCTATAAGCTCTTTATATTTTGGTAAATCTTCTCTTTTTAATTTTTCTATTATCATAAAAATATCCCACCTTTTTTATACAGATATTATACTATAATTTAACTAAAAATTAAAGAAAAAAGATGCAATATATTGCACCTTTAATCTAAGCTTAAAATCATATCTATTAATGTTTGTAGCATTTTTTTACAAGATTTTAAATATAGTGTTTCATTTACAGTATGTACATCCTTTACATCTGGTCCTAATGATATCATATCTAAATATGGTAATTTTTCATATATCATACCACACTCCACTCCAGCATGTATAGCACAAACAATAGGTTCTTCATTATTATGCACTTTCTTATATGAGTTTATATACACTTTTTGAAGTTTAGAGTTAGGGTTATATTTCCAGCCTGGATAATCTCCTTCTTCATTTATTATATACTGTAGTTTTTGTGCAAGCTCATTGTTATATTTTTTATATTCTTCTTTTTTTGTATCATCACTAGACCTTAGTGATTCTGTAATTAGACATTTACCTTCGTTAATCTTTACAATTCCAATATTACCAGAGCTTTCTACTAAGTCTTCTATATCTTTACTATACTCTATTACACCTTGTTTTAAATTAATTAATAATGTTAATATGTTTTTACTTTCAGCTTTACTTATACATTTAGCTTTATTATCTATTTTTTTAACAACTTCTACTTTCACATTTCTATCATCTTTAGTAAATCTAAATTTACAAAGCACACTATTAATACTATCCTCTACATTATTATTAGTTGTTGTAAATACTACTTTTGTACTATTAGCTATTGCATTATCTTTATTACCACCATTAAAAGAAATAATTTTCAAATTAGGAAGTTCGTTTAACAGTCTTGCTGCTAAATAATTTGAGTTTATTCTACCTTTATTAATGTCTACACCCGAATGGCCACCATATAGTCCAGATATGCAAAGTTCATATACATTATCTGTAACATCCTCTAGCTCTACTTCCTTACTATAGTGCATAGTAAGGCCACCTGCACATCCTACAATAGCAGTATTTTCTTCTTCACCATCTAAGTTAATTAGGTAAGATGCATTAATGTTAGAATAGTCAAAAGCTCTTGCTCCATTCATTCCAATTTCTTCTTGAGTAGTAAATAGGCACTCTATATTAGGATGCTTAATGTCATTATCCTCAAGAAGTAACATTAAAAAAGCTACTCCTACACCATCATCTGCTCCTAAAGTTGTATCTTTAGCTGTAATTGTATCTAAATTTTCAATTATCTCAATTCCATCTTTTGTAAAATCATGAATACTATCTGTTGTCTTTTCACAAACCATATCTGTATGTGCCTGAAACATTATTTTTTTTTTATTTTCAAAACCAGGACTTGCTTCTCTTTTTATTAACACATTATTGTTTTCATCTTTGTAATATTCTAAGTTATGCTCTTTTGCAAAGTTACAAAGAAAGTCTGCTATTTTTCCTTCTTCTTTTGAATTTCTTGGCACTTTAGATATTTCTTTAAAATAATTTATTAATTTTGAGTATTTCTCGTCTAATTCCATATTTACCTCCATATATCTATATATATTCATTAAGTTTATTATATGAAATTCTAATATATCTGTCAATAATTTTATTATTCCACACTATTCCTATATATAAAAACCATAAGTCATTATTTGGACTTATGGTTTTTAATTATATAATAAATATTATATTTCTTTTATTTTATTATTTCTTAATGTTATATATGCTATTCCTGATATTGATATAACTGCCATACATAAAATACTCATTAATGATATATCTGATGTATCAACATTTTCTTCCGATATTTTCTTATAATAGTATGTTACTACTATATCTTCTTCTGTGTATACTCCATCTTTATTTTGTGGAATTTTTTCTTCTACAAGTTCGTACCCTTCTATTTCTTTAGGTGATGTTGTATATTTATCTCCTATATATCCTCCTAAATACTCTCTATCTGCTAATTCTTCTCCTGTATCTATATCTAAATGTTTTACCTCTACTTTTGCTTCAGTTTTTTTATACCAGTAAATTACTTCTATTGTATCCTTTGTCATTGTTCCTTCTGTATTTTCTGTTGTTCTTGTTAGGATATATTTACTATTCTCATTTTTATTTATTTCTTCAATCTTATCTTCTGTCTTATATTCGTCATCTATTCTTCCTGGTATTGTTATTTCTTCATATAATTCTTGTTCTGTTTCCTCTTCAAGATATTTAACTATAACTTTTGTTTCTTTTTTCTGATAGTAATATGTAATTGTCTTTTCTTCTTCTGTATATGTTCCATTTGAATCTTTTGGTAATAATTCTTCAACTAATTCATATTTTCCTTCATTTTTTTCATTTATTTCATCTAATCTATCTTCTGTTGTATAATCTTCTCCTACATTTCCGTATTTTGTTTCTTCTGAATATAACTCTGTATTTGTATCTTTTTCTAAATGCTTTACTTTTACTCTTGAAGATACTACCTCATATTCATATACTACATAGATTGTATCTAGTGTCATACTTCCAGACTTATTTGCTACATCATCATTTACCACTCTATATTTTGTCTTGCTTGTTGCATTAATCTCACTTTCTCTATTTTGTGTACTATATTCATCATCTACTTTTCCTGTCTTTGTTTCTGTTGGATATAATACATCTGTTACTTCTTCTGGTTTTGATACATCTGTACCTTTTAATACATGTAATACTTTAACAGTTGCATCTTTTTTCTCATAGTAATATGTAACGTGTTTTTCAGTTTCTGTCATTTCACCTTCTGTTGCATCTCCTGTTGTTTCTACAAATTGATATTTATTTGCATATTTTTTATTTATATCTTCTAGCTTGTTTTCAGTAATATAATGGTCATCTATTCTTCCTGGTATTTCTATATCTTCATATAATTCTTGTTCTGTTTCTTTTTCTTTGTAGCTTACTGTTACTTTTGTAGCTTTCTTTTGATAGTAATATGTAACTGTCTTTTCTTCTTCTGTATATGTACCATTTGGTTCTTCTGGTAACATTTCTTCAACTAATTCATACTTACCATCGTTTTTCTCATTTATTTCATCTAATCTATCTTCTGTTGTATAGTCTTCTCCAACCAGACCATTTTTTGTTTCTTCATCGTATAATTCTTCATTTGTGTCTTTTTCTAAATGTTTTACTTTAACAGTTGCAGGTGTTGTTTCATATTCATATACTACATATATTGTATCTACTGTCATAGTTCCAGATTTATTTTCTACATCATCTGTTACTAATTTATATTGCTCTTTATGTGAGTTATTTATCTCAGTTAATCTATTTTGTGTACTATATTCATCATCTACTTTTCCTGACTTTATCTCTGTTGGACATAATACATCTGTTACTTCTTCTGGTTTTGATACATCTGTACCTTTTAATACATGTAATACCTTAACAGTTGCATCTTTTTTCTCATAGTAATATGTTACTTCTATATCTGATTCTTCAGCTGTTCCTTGCCAATTATTTGTTCTTCTTGTAAATTTATAACTATCTGGTACTTCTGTTGATTGATTTGTTGTGTATGTATCTCCTGGATTTAAAATTTGCTTCTCATCTGGAGCTAATGTTCTATTTGTTCCTTCTTCTAAATGATGTACTGTTAACTCTACTTGACTTTGTA
>CANRAK010000036.1 GCA_947628575.1 uncultured Clostridia bacterium
AAAAAAATAGTGAAAAATGTAGCAATTTTTTCTTGCTAAATTCTTATGTAAAACATATATGAACATTATATAAAAATAGAGTATGACTTTTCATACTCTATACATTAAATCTAAATAATATTATATCTCCATCTTGTACAACGTAATCTTTTCCTTCAAGTCTTACTAATCCTTTTTCTTTAGTAGCATTCATACTACCATATTTTATTAGGTCATCATAAGATACTACTTCAGCTTTAATAAATCCTCTTTCAAAGTCTGAATGAATTTTACCTGCTGCTTGAGGAGCTTTTGTACCTTTTGTTATTGTCCAAGCTCTACATTCTTGTTTTCCAGCAGTAAGATAAGATATAAGACCAAGTAGGGAATAGCTAGCTTTAATTAATTGATCTAGTCCAGATTCTTCTATACCATAATCTGCCATTAAAAGTGCTTTATCTTCATCGTCAAGTTCAGATAAATCTTCTTCTAACTTAGCACATAAAGTTATAACTTCAGCACCTTCAGCTTTAGCATATTCTTTAACTTTTTGCACATTTGGGTCATTTTCTTTATTAGCTAGTTGTGACTCAGATATGTTTGCAACATATATTACCTTTTTTTCTGTTAAGAAAAACGCATCTTTAATTGTTGCTTTTTCTTCTTCTGTAAGGTCCATAGTTCTAACAGGATTTCCTGCATCTAGGTGAGCTTTTATTCTATTTAGAAGTTCAAGTTCAGCTATTGCTTTTTTATCTCCAGACTTAGTCATTTTTGCAACTCTATCAATTCTTTTAACTATAGTTTCAGTATCTGCATATACCAATTCTAAAGATATAGTTTCAATATCACTAATAGGGTCTATTTTACCATCTACATGAACTATGTTATCATCTTCAAAGCATCTAACAACATGAGCTATTGCATCAGTTTCACGAATGTGAGATAAAAACTTATTTCCTAAACCTTCACCTCTAGAAGCTCCTTTTACAAGCCCTGCAATATCTACAAATTCAATAGTTGCATAAGTAGATTTATCTGTTTCATACATTTTAGATAATACATCTATTCTTTTATCTGGAACACAAACCATACCAATATTAGGTTCTATAGTACAGAATGGATAATTAGCACTTTCAGCGCCTGCTTTAGTTATAGCGTTAAATAGTGTAGATTTTCCAACGTTAGGTAATCCAACAATTCCTATTTTCATTTAAACACATCCTTTTTTACAACTAATATTATATCAAAGATAAAATAGTTGTCAAGAATATTAACAAAAACTTACGATTAACATAAAATATAGTGTGGTGATAAAAAATGGAAATAAAGAAATATTATTTGACAAAAAGTGATAATACAAGAAGAATGGAGAAAATGGAAAATGCTGAGTACATAGTTGTAACTTCTTCAAGATATAAAGGCTTTAGTTCATTAAAAAATAGAAATATTATTGAAAAAATAAAGTACAAAGAAGATAGAGAGTTTTCATGTCATTATATAATAGATTGTAAAGGAAATATACTAAATATAATACCAGATAATGAAAAAGCTATTTGTACTCATAATACATATATAGATGATAGAAGTATAAGTATTATGCTTTCTTTAAATAGTGATGGTGATTATTCAAAAGAGGAAATAAAGAGCTTAGAAAAATTAATACATAAGTTAATGAAAAAGTATAATATATTAAATAGTAATGTTATTAGAGAATATGATGTTAATTTATCTAGAAGACCTATAAAATTTACAGATGAAAGCATATTATTATATGAAATAGTAAATAAGAAATAAAAAAGAGGATATTTTTGTATCCTCTAATAAATTATTTCTTATTATTTTCTTTTTCATTTATATCTTCAAAATAATCTGCTAAATGAGTAATATTTCCAGCTCCTATTGAAAGTACTATATCACCAGGCTCCATAATTTCTTTTATTTTTTCAGCTATATCATTTAGAGTAGGTGTATATATTGCTTTTTTACCGTTTTTATTAATAAGCTCTGCAACATCTTTTGAAGAAATTGTACCATCATCTATTTCTCTAGCAGCATAAATATCCATTAACAATACAACATCTGCATCAGAAAATGCGTTTGAAAAATCTGCTAATAATTCTTTTGTTCTAGAGAATGTATGAGGTTGAAATGCAGCTATTATTTTATTATGCTCTTTTTGTTTAGCAGCAGCAAGAGTTGCTTTTATTTCAGTTGGATGATGAGCATAGTCATCATAAAGCTCTACATTAGGTGCAATTGTTTTTTTATATTCAAATCTTCTTTTTGCTCCACAGAATTTACTTAAACTTTTTTTCATATCTTCAAAACTTATTCCATAAGCTTGACAAGTTGTAATAGCAGCAAGTGCATCATATACATTATGAATTCCTGGCACTGTTAGATAGAAATTATATGTTTTACCATTTCTAGGGTCAGTAACATCAAAAGAATAAAATCCTTTAATATTACAACTAAAGTTTTTAGCATAAATATACGCATCTGGGTCACTTAAAGAGAACTTGAATATTCTTACATTTTTCTTTTGAAGTTCATCTTTTATTTCATACAACACTTCCATACAATGTGTATCATCTTGGTTTATAATTAAAACACCATTTTCAGGTAACATTAATATAAACTTTTTAAATGATTTTTTAATATCTTCAATGTCTGAAAAATAGTCTAAGTGTTCAGCTTCTATATTAAGAACAGTTGCACAGTGGTGTGGGAAGTTTAGAAAACTATCAACATATTCACAAGCTTCTAATATAAAATAATCTGAATTTCCAAGTCTATAATTAGAATTATTTAATTTTTCGTATTTAGAACCTACTTGAACGTTTGGATCCATATTTGCATCAATAAAAATTGAAGATACCATAGATGTAGTTGTAGTTTTCCCATGTGTTCCACAAACACATATAGGTGTTTTATAACTAGTTAAAAGTAGTCCTAAAAATTTAGCTCTTTCATAAGTAGGAATACCTAAACTTTTTGCTCTAACAAATTCAGGGTCGTGCTGATTAATAGCAGATGTATATACAACAACATCTGCATCTTTAACTAAGTCTGCATTTGAACCAATATAAACAGGTATACCATTTTTTTCTAGTATATCAATCATATCACCATAATTTTTATCTGAACCTCTAACGTCAAATCCATCTTTTTTTAATATTAAAGCTATTCCACTCATACTAACTCCACCGATACCAATCATGTGTATTTTGTGTATGTTTTTTAAAGCTTTAAACTCTTTATTCATTAAAAGTCACATCCTTTTTTTACAATGATTATTATACATTATTATGTTTGATTAGTCAATGAAGTACAAAAAATTAGATATAATATGTATTATAAGCTTGAAAGTTGACAAAAAATGTTATATAATACCTTTGCGGAGGATAGGCAAATGATAATTGATAAAATAATAGTAATAATCGTAGCTGTAATTTTAATAACATATTTATCAATCAATTATGTTAAAAAATATGCGCCAGGTAATTTAATTTTAATATCTATATTAGCATTTTGTTTAGGTGTATACTTACCAATAGCATTATTTGATGTTACTTTAAGACTTAGATATCAAATACCGCTTGGAATAGGTATATTTATATTACCATGTGTATTTGCCTTTTTACAATATAATAATATTAATTTTACTAAGAAATTATTATATAAAAGGGCAGAAAAATATTATTTAAGTCAAAAATATACAAAATGTATAATGACAATACAGAAAATAATGGTAGCACATGGAAGAAAATGTGATGCGTTATTTTTACTTGCAAAATGTTATTATGAATTAAAAGAATATACAAATGCTAAGGAAATTTTGTATGAAGTTATAGATAAAAATGAAAATAGTTATGAAGCATATTTTAAATTAGGCAATATTTTAGAAAATGAAGATGATATTGATTCTGCTATAGATATGTATCAAAAATGTTTAGATATTGAACCTACATTTTATGATGCGTATGAAGCAATGGGAATATTACTTGCAAATAAGGGAGAGTATGAAGAAGCTGAAGAATTATATAAAAGAGCAATTGAGTATCATTCACAATCTTATGAGCTAATATATAATCTTGCAATGATTCAACTTGAACTTGGTAAAACTGATGAGGCAGAAAAGAATCTAGAATTTGCACTTGTTATTAATCCGAATATAAATGAGGCTATATATAGCTTAGGTAATATTAAACTTTTAAAAGGTGACTATAATGATGCTTTAAATCTTTATAGTGAAATAATTAAGAGTGAAAATTATGGACTTAAAGCATATTATAAGATAGCAATAATATATGTTACTAAAAATGAATTTGATAAAGCTATGAGTGTAATAGAGTATATAATAAATGAAGATAGTAGTTATATAGACTTAATTGAAAATGAGTTTGTATTTAGTGCTATGCGTTCAAGAATAGATAATCTTCTTAATGAAAATAAATTAAAGCAGGAGAAAATTGAAAGTCAAGAAAGAGAAAATATCGAAGAAATAAAAAATACTAGAAAAAATTGGTTTGGAAGACAGAAAAATACAGAAGAAGTAAGTGAAACTAATGAGAATAGTATACTATATAATGATATTGATATGACAAGAACTGGCTTTAGAAACGAGGAAGAAAATTAGTATAAAAAATCTTGCAATATAAATATAAATATTGTATAATAAAGAGGCAAATAGAAATGTTTGTTTCTTTATTTTTGGCGCTGTGCTGGAACTGGCAGACAGGGAGGTCTCAAAAACCTTTGCTTTTATAGCGTGTGGGTTCGAGCCCCACCAGCGCTACCATTATAACTTTGGGGCTTGAAATAAAATATTATTTCAAGCTATTTTAAAGTTTTGGAGGTAGTATATGAAGAAATTAAATGTAATAATAGTATATAATAATGATGAAAGTAAAATATTAATGTGCCATAGAAAAAAAGAGCCATATAAAGGGCTATATAATCTAGTTGGTGGGAAAGTTGAAGATAATGAAACATACATATCTGCTGCATATAGAGAGCTAAATGAAGAAACAGGAATAACATCTGATGATATAAAGCTTGTACATTTAATGGATATTAGTTATACTATTAGTGACATGGAATTACAAGTATATGCAGGAAAATTAAATAAAGAAGTTGAAGTCGTAGACGAAGTGAATAAACTATATTGGTTTGATTCAAATGATAATTTCTTTGATAGCAGTAGATTTGCAGGAGAAGGAAACATAGGTCACATGTTAGAACAAGTTAAATTAAATAAAGATAAAATACTTAATATTTAATATTATTTGGAGGTTGGAATGAAAAAGAATTTTTTAAAAAATCTTATGTCATATTTACTAATAGTCGTTGGTTGTGCACTTGCAGCATTTTCAATAGGTGCTATTCTTATACCTAATCTAATACTTGATGGTGGAATAAATGGTATTTCAATTATGCTAGGACAAGTAACTAAAATTGCAACTAGTGTATTTATTATATTATTAAACATACCTTTTTTATTACTAGGATATAAAACATTAGGAAAGAAGTTTGTAATAAAGTCTTTATTTGCAATGCTAGTATTTTCTGGAATATTGTATTTTACTGAACCATTAGATCTTCATATATCAGATAAATTACTTGCTACAATTTATGGTGGACTAATACTAGGATGTGGAGTTGGTCTTGTTATACGATATGGTGGATGTTTAGATGGAACAGAAATAGCAGCTATTATAATTAGTAAAATGACAAGCTTTTCAGTAGGTCAAATTGTATTAATATGCAATGTATTTATATATGGGACAGCAGGATTTTTATTTGGATTTGATAGAGCATTATACTCACTTCTTACATATTTCATTACATTTAAAGTAATAGATTATGTTTCAGAAGGATTAGAGCAGGGAAAAGCAGCACTTATTATTACAAACCAAAGTGCAAAGATAGCGCAAGATATATATGAAAAATTAGGAAGAACAGTTACATCATTTGAAGGAAAAGGTATGATAAATGGTGAAACAATGATATTATACTGTGTTATTACTAGACTTGAACTTACAGAGCTAAGAAATATAGTTAATGCAGATGATGTGCAAGCCTTTGTTACTATAACAGATGTATCAGAGATTCTTGGATCACATATTAAAAAGAAACCAGAGATAGGGTAGAAATACCCTATATTTTTTTCAAAATTTTATCTAAATGTATATACATACTAAATGTAAATTATAACGTATTAATAGTAAACATAAAGAATAAACGCAAACAAAAACTTGAAAAAAATAATAAAAAAAGTATTGACAAAATGCCAATTCGTTATTATAATAATAAATGTAAGTTGATTGCGGGTGTAGTTCAATGGTAGAACGTCAGCCTTCCAAGCTGAATACGTGAGTCCGATTCTCATCACCCGCTCCAATTTTTTTAGTCGAACTTTTTAGTTCGATTTTTTTTGTCTATGAGTAGCTAATTCATTTAAGATATTAACAAATTACTAGATAAACGAATAGTATATATTATGTTTTTCATAGTGAGGTGTTAAAAGTGAAGACTAGTAAAAACATAATAGGAGCGTTACTAATTGTAATTATAGTAATGTCAGTTGGCTATTCTACATTCGCTACACAACTTACAATAAATGGAACAGCAAAAATAGTTGGCCAATGGGATGTTAGGATAACTAATGTTGAGGCAATAAATGTTAGTGAAGGTTGTGATTCTGGTGTTCCTGAATATACAGATACCACAGTAGCATTTGATTCTAAACTTTTAAAGCCTGGAGATTTTATTACCTATGAAATAACAATACGAAATGATGGAAATATTGATGCACTTTTAGATAATATAGTATTTACTTCAGATGAAAAAAATGGTTCGCCTGCTATATCATTTAAGACATCAGAATTAGATAGCTATTTAGAGGCAGGACAAGAAGCTAAACTTAAACTTAGTGTTTTTTATGATGAAAAAACAGTTGAAGAACCTGAAGTAAAAGAAAAAAACATAATGGGCATAATAGAATATGTACAGGAAAGATAAAAAGGGGAAGAGAAAATCTTCCCTTTAATTTTTATAGAGGGTGGTTATTATAAAAGATATAAAAATATTAATAACTGTAAGTATATATGCGTGCTTGAGTTTTATAGTAAAAATTATTAATGTATCTTTTTATACAAATATATTAAATCCAATCTTTTACTCTTGTATACTTGTATATGTAATATTTAATATAAAAAGGCATTATGTTTTATATAGTAGAAATAGAAAGCATTATGTATGTATAAGTATTATATTGTCTTTTTATATAATTATATATTTGTTACTGGGAAGATATTTAGGATTTTTAAAAAGTCCATATAGCCATACTTTTTTATCTATTATTAAAAATATTATTATTCAAGTTATTCCAATAATTACTATAGAGCTTATAAGGAATATATTAATAATAAGAAATAAAAATAATAAACTTGCAATAGCTGTTATAACAATAGCATTAATATTTATTGAAATAAATTATAATTATATAATAAGCATAAGTAGTGATAAAGAGAAATTTTTTAAATATGTGTTTTCAGTTATATTACCATTAATTATCTCTAATACTTTATATACTTATTTAGTAATAAATAGCTCTTTTTTAATATCTCTTATTATACGAATTACTATAAACTTAGTAGTACTATTATTTCCTGTGCTACCAGATTTAGATTGGTATATGGCAAGTACAATGTATATGATAAGCTTGTATAGTATCTATGGTGTATTTAAGTATACAATAATAAACGAAAGGGATGGAACATTAAAAAAATTTAAAAAGGAAAAAGTAGATTATTTTATCTCAATTGTAATATCAATTAGTATAGTATGCTTTATGGCAGGAATGCTTAAGTATAAGCCTATTTGTATATTATCTAATAGTATGTCTCCTAAATTTAATAGGGCAGATGTAGTTATATATAAAAAGGTGGATAAAGAGCAAGATAAGATAAAGATAGGAAGTATTATTGTATATACAATAGATAATCAAAACATAGTTCATAGAGTAAATAATATAATAGAAAAAGATGGAAATATTTATTATATAACTAAAGGAGATAGTAATAACGTAGTGGATAAAGAAATGGTAAAGCTTGAACAAATAAAAGGTGTATATGCATTTCATATTAAATATGCTGGATTTTTTTCTGTAAAATTATATGAATATTTTAATGATAAAGAGGCTAAAGTAGAGATACAATAAAGAGGTGAGATTTATTAATGCAGAAAAATGTAAAAATTATAAGAAAAGAAAAAAAGAGTAGAAAGCACTTTTTTGTAATTCCTGTTTTAATTGTTGGAGTTATTTTTACGGTATGTGGAATTAAATTTAAAGATAATAAAAATGTATTCTTTAGTTATAGTGCAAATAAGAAAGATAACTATGAAATTATATTAAAGGATAATAACTTATATAATGAGAATATTTTGCCACCAGATAGTTACTATGCCTCAAAATCTATAAAAAATTGTATACTTAATTTTGTATATGACTTTAAAGCTAATAATACAGTAAATATAGATTATAGTTATGATATTACAGCACAGTTGGTTGGCTCATTTAATATGGCAGAAGAAAAGAAAGATATTTGGAATAAAGAGTTTATATTACTAGATAAAGTTGAAAACTCTTGCAAGAATACAAGTGATTTTAGTATAGATGAAAATGTAAAATTAGACTATGGCTATTATCGTAAATTAGTAGAACTATATAAAGATACTTATGAAATAAATATAGATGCTGTTTTAAAAGTACGACTAAATGTATATTATAATTTAGAAAATTTAGAGGTAAAAGATGAAAGAGTAGAAGACTATATCGAATTAGATATTCCTATTACTAATACAGTAACTAATATTGAGGAAAATTATGAAAAAAACTTATATAAAGAGATAGGAAGAAATAATAATTTTGGAAATATTTGTATAATTATCGGAGGAGCATTTATATTATTAGGGGCAGTAATTCTTTTAGCTTATTTACTAGATAGATTAAATTTAAAGACAGTTGAAGAAAAGTATAATAAGAAAATAAAGGATATTGAAAACTATTATAGAGAATTACTAGTAGATATAAAAAGCATGCCAAATTTAGATGGATTAAACATAATTGAAGTACTAAGTTTAAATGATTTAATAAATTTAGCACAGCAAAGTAAAAAGTGTATATTACATTATAAAGTAGAAAGAAAATATGAAAGTAAATTATATGTTCTTATAGAAGATAATGTATACACTTGCAAAATAAAAGCTTAAGAAGATTAGATTTCTTCTTAAGCAAATTTTTTAGTCACTTCAAATATCTCAAAAATAACTCTGGTATCATCATTAAAATTTTTATCTATAGTTTTGAAAAAATTTCTGTGATTTTTTCTCCAACCATCAAGGTCTTTATTTTCTCCTTCAAGTAGTGCAAGTTTTTCTGTTATATTTTTAAAATTAGTAACTATTATTTTTTTAGTTTTAGTGATACATGCTGGAGTTCCATCTTCATATACAAGTATAGATTCTTCACCTAAAGCAGGTACACTATCTAAAGAAAAGATAGAAGTTGTAGCTGTTTTTTTACCGTCTAGTACTAGTGATACTAAATAGTCATTGTCTGTGCCAAAGCGCCATTTTTCTAAGTTATTTTCCATATTTTTCCTCCTCACAATTATATAGAGTATTCTTTTGGAATACTCTATAAATTACTCATTATTATTTTGATGTTTAGGTTTTAATTTTAATTTCCTAATAGGTCTATTTTCAAATTTAACAGCCATATCTTGAAGTTTAAATACTTCTTGTTGCCACTGTAAACGATATTTTTCTAAAGATTTTTTATCTACTTTTCCATCTACAACAGTACCTTCCATATACATAGGTCTACCATATACAACTCTAGTCCTTCTAAAAGGTCTTGGTTGTTCAAGAAAAACAGGTATAATTGGTACATTTGTCTTAGCCGAAATAAAGAAAGCACCAGATTTAATTCTAGAAAGCTTATTTTTATTTAAATCTGAAATTGTACCTTGTGGAAATAGCATAAATAATTTATTTTTTCCATCTTTAAAATAATCTATTGCTTGAAGAAGCTCAGCACCATTATGACTATCTCTATCTACTTTTACAACATCTATCATATTTAGAAAAACAGCCATAAATTTATGTTGAAAACATTCTTTTTTAGCAAGTATTCGTATGTTTTCATTATGAGTCCACATAACCGGACCATCTGCATCACTTACATGATTAGGACATAGTATATATGAACCATCAGATAAGTTTGGTTTATTATATTCTTTTACTCTATATAAATTACCTATTATAAATCTACCTATTATTTTTAAAGCTTTTCCCATAATTTCCCCCTTAGTAGTGTAATGCTTATAATGTCTAATCTAATAACATTACAATTATACAATAAAAAAATATTTCTGTAAAGTGCCAATAGTTTTCAGTGTGATTAATATGTGATAATGTCACCCCATAAGGAATAAAAAATTTTTTTCAGAAATGTCACCCCATATTATAATGTATTATATTGCTAATAATGATAAAAAATGATATAATTCTTGTCGAAAAAGAGGGATAATAATGAATGAGATAAGTATAAAAACAGATTGTTTTAATTTAAAATATACACTAGAATGTGGTCAATGCTTTAGGTGGAGCAAAGAAGGAGATTATTATATTGGTGTTATAAAAGATAGAGTACTAAAAGTAAGGCAAGAAGGGAACTTATTATACATTCAAAGTAATAATTATGATAATTTAGAAAGCATAGTTAAAGAGTATTTTGAACTAGAAAAAGATTATAAAAGTATAGAAGATAGAATAGAAAAAGTAGATGAATATGTTTGCAAAGCACTAAAAAACACAAGTGGACTAAGACATTTAAATCAAGATTTCTTTGAAACAATAATTTCATATATAATTTCAGCAAACAACAATATACCAAGAATTTCAAAATCTGTAAATGAGATATCTAAAAGGTATGGAACAAAAGTAAAATTAGATAACAAAGAGTACTATCTATTTCCAACACCACAGCAGTTAAAAAATGTATCAATTCAAGAATATAGAGATTGTGGAGTAGGATTTAGAGATAAATATATATATGACACTGTTCAAAAAATAGCAAATAATCAAATAGAGCTAGATAGCATGAAAGATATGCAAACAGATGAATTAAAGAAAGAATTATTAGAACTTATGGGAATAGGTCCAAAAGTTGCTGACTGTATATTATTATTTTCTTGTGGTAGACAAGAAGTATTTCCAATTGACGTATGGGTAGAGCGTGTTATGAAAAAATTGTACTTTAACGATGAAAAAGTAAGTAAAAAACAAATACTAGAATATGCAGATAAGAATTTTGGAAAGGATGCAGGAATAATTCAACAACATCTATTTTATAATATAAGAGAAAATTTAATATAATCTTGAAAAAAATAATATAACATAGTATAATCAATATGTTAAACAAGGAGAGTTATATGGTAGAGAGTTTAGTAAGTAGTATAATATCAATGTTTGGAAGTTTTTCTGCAACTGCATTTGGAAAAGAAATAATAACTTTTGTTATTTCTTTAATGCCTATTCTAGAATTAAGAGGTGGACTTTTAGCAGCAGGTGCTTTAAATCTTAATCCATTAACAGCATATATAGTTGCAATAATAGGAAATCTTTTACCAATTCCTTTTATCTTACTATTTTTAACACCAGTATTTAATTGGATGAAAAAGACAAAATTACTTAAAGGAATTGTCGAAAAACTAGAAAACAGAGCAGAAAAGCAAAAAGACAAATTTGAAAAAGGTGAGTTTATAGCTTTAATTCTTTTTGTTGGAATTCCTTTACCTGGAACAGGAGCATGGACAGGTGCATTAGTTGCATCAATGATAGGAATGGATAAGAAGAAAGCTATGCTTGCAATATTACTTGGAGTTTTACTTGCAAGTGTAATAATGATGTTTTTATCTTATGGAATATTAAACCAAGTAATGTATCATTAATTGTTTATAAAGAAATTCTATTTTGGTAAACAAAGCATTGACTTTTTTTACAAAAATAGAGTTTTTTTGTTGACTTTAAAACCATTATATGATAAAATAATCAAGCATACGTGAGTTAGAGAGCGTGGAGGTGTATTTATAAATGAGAGAAAATATAACATTAGCGTGTACAGAGTGTAAACAAAGAAACTATGAAACACAAAAAAATAAAAGAAATAATCCTGACAGAATTGAAGAAAGAAAATTCTGTAAATTCTGTGGAAAACATACAGTACACAAAGAAACAAAATAATTTAACAAGGAGTGAATTGTGTTATGGCAAAGGGATTTGTAAAAGGTGTAAAAAGTGAACTAAAAAAAGTAGTATGGCCTACAAAGGAACAATTAATTAAAAATACAACTATGGTTATAGGATTAGTAATTGTATTTGCAGTTTTAATATTAGGATTTGATATGCTATTAGAGTATGCTGATACTAATATTTGGGAATTTATACAAAATAGAATTGGCTAATATATAACAATAATATGTTCTTTTATTTATAAAGATAAATTAAAGAAAAGGAGTTGAATATTGTGGGTAATGATTTAGGTACAGATTCATCAGCACGTTGGTATGTTGTATATACTTATTCTGGTTATGAGAATAAGGTAAAAGCAACTCTAGAAAAGATTGTTGAAAATAAAGGCATACAAGATAAAATACAAGAAATAATAATACCTATGGAAGAAGAAATTGAAAACAAAAATCTTCAATTAAAAAAGTATTCCCAGGTTATGTTCTTGTAAAAATGATAATGACTGATGAAACTTGGTATGTTGTAAAAAACATAAAAGGTGTTTTCAACTTTGTTGGAGTGGGAGATAAACCACTACCACTTACAGAAAAAGATATGCAGTCTCTTGGAATAGAAGATATAATAAGTTTAGACTTTGAAGTTGGAGATAGTGTTAGAATAACAACAGAACCTTTCTACAATTATCCAGCTGTTATCGAAGAAATATTCAAAGATAAGAAAAGAGTCAAAGTTAAAGTATCTATGTTTGGTAGAGAAACAACTGTAGATTTAGAATTCAACCAAATACAAAAAATATAATTTGTTATTTAAGTATATTTTACAAAAATATATTTATATATACCTATGCTTAAGGGGGTGAAATTGATGGCAGACAAGAAAGTAACACATGTTGTAAAACTACAAATTGAAGCTGGTAAAGCTAATCCAGCACCACCAGTA
>CANRAK010000037.1 GCA_947628575.1 uncultured Clostridia bacterium
TATTCCTCCTTTTACTTGTATGATTTAATTATATTTCTTTATATAAAAAGTGTCAAGTAAGTTATATTTTGGAAATTACTACCTATATAACTAAATATTAATTTAACTATTTACTTAATATATTTTTAATGATACAATATATATAGATAGAGAACAAAGTTATGAAAATCTACAATATTATGATAGGGAATCAGGAATATCATAATCTGTGTTGAATACTCTGTATCGATGTTAAATACTCTGTATTTGAGGATCCTAATGATTA
Organism: uncultured Clostridia bacterium; assembly: GCA_947628575.1. Classification (GTDB taxonomy): domain Bacteria; phylum Bacillota; class Clostridia; order TANB77; family CAG-465; genus CAG-465. Next base: position 266 of record CANRAK010000037.1, read on the forward strand.
TGACAAGATACCCACCTTTACACAAGGGTTTTATCATTATCTGTTTCTCTATCTTTTTTATTTGTAATTTTTTAGAATAAATTGTATAATTATAAATATATTTGAAATAAAGGAGGAGAAAGTGAAGAAAATTTATATAACATTGACTCATACTGGAACAATACTATCTAGAATAATACGATGCTATACTAAGGATGAATTTTCTCATGTATCAATTTCTTTAGATAGAGAACTTAACCAGATGTATAGTTTCGGAAGACTTAGACCATATAATCCTTTTTTTGCAGGATTTGTACATGAAAGGAGAAATCATGGTACATTTAAAAGATTTAAAGAAACAGAAACATGTATATATTCTTTAGAAGTTGAAGATAAAGAATATGATATAATAGCAAGAACAATAAATGAAATGAATAAAGACTCAAAAAAATACAAATTTAATTTAGTAGGACTTTTTGCTGTATGTATACATGTAAAGATAAAAAGTAAAAATTCTTTTTATTGTGCAGAATTTGTTAAATATCTGTTAGAAAAATCTAAAGTAGAATGCAACCTACCTGAGATAATAAAGCCTGAAGATTTTAAGAAAATAGGTAATATAAAAAAAGAGTATAAAGGAAAATTAAGAAATTATACAACTAATAATATATTAAATATGAATAGTAGAAGTGAAGATGTAGCAGTATAGTGTTACATCTTTTTTTCATCTTTTAAAAAAAATTTACAATAGATAATTTTAATGATATAATTTTAATGTAAAAATAGTGTATAATATAATTATACAGAGGTTGAGTATGAAAAGAGGTAGATAGTGTGGATGATTTAGATAACAAATATAAAAATTTAGAAAAATTTCAAGCTAATAGGATGTATAAAGGTGCAGCTGGATTTAAGAATACTTCAGATTTAAAAGGAAAAGTAGACGAATTAATGAATGATGAAGATTTAAAAGAAGCGTTACAAAAAATGAAAAAAGAAGCTTCATCAGTTAAAAAAGACTATGTTACACCTGGTGCAACAGCTAAAGACAAAGTTTCTGCAGGAGATAATGGTGTTATAGATATAAAGCACTTTATTGACCCAGAAGTTGGAAAAAGCTATCCAGAAGAATTAAAAAGATTAGATTTAGAGTGTATATTTATTGGATTATTATTAAATAACCCTGCGGCTATTAGTATGTATTATTATGTATTAAACATTTGCCTATTTGCAGACCCAAGAATGTTAAATATATATAAAAGTGTACTATTTACTGAAGGTGAAGCTTATGCACCTAGTCAAGCAAAAGAAGGATTTAACTTTGCTACAGAGACAGCTGATGTGTATACTTTGAAAAATAAATTAAGACAATCAGTACAACACGGTAATTATGATTTTGAAAAAACATATGTAGAGCTTAAGAAAATATTTATTTTAAGAAAAGCATACAACGGTATACCAATTAAAGAGATAAAAGATAAAGTTGCAGCAATAACTAAATATGCGTTATATGATCAAATGACATCAGAAGAAGTAGAAGCTGCAATTGAACAAATTACAGCAACTGCAAAATTTAAAAGTGCAATACTTAATGATGGACTTACTGGCTTCTTAGTAAAAGGAGATAATACATTAACTAATGGATTACAAATACCATTTAAAATTTTATCTTCAGTATTTAAAGGTGTAAGACTTGGAGAAACAATGGCGTTTGCAATGCCTTCTAACTCTGGTAAAAGTAGACTTACTACAGCGCTAGCTGCATATATTGCATTCATACATAAGAAAAAAGTGCTAATAATATCTAATGAGATGTCTGAAGAAAAAGTAAGACTATGTTTAATTACAACAATAATAAATAACGCACAAATTCAAGAAAAACATGGTCAAAAGATAAGAAAAACAGAAGGTGAATTACTAGAATGTAAGTACAGACCAGATAATCCAAATGATGTAAAAGTAGATGAAGAAGGATTTATAATTAGAGAAGAAGGGGAAACACAAGAGCAATTTGTAAATAGGCTTACAAGAGTTTCTACAGAATTTAATATGGTAACAGCAGCTACTGATTGGTTAGATAAAGAAATAAATAACTCAATTTATTTTATTAATATAACTGACCATACAAATGATGAGCTAAAGAAAGTTATAACTAATTATTATTACAGATATAAAGTAGAGTATATGTTCTATGATACATTAAAAACAGACACTGCAAATATTGGTAATGGTGAAGAAATAAAAAGAACAGCAACAATACTTTCAAATCTTGCACAAAACTTAAAAATATTTATATGTTCATCACTACAACTTACAGAAAGCTCTACTTTACCTATTAACTTAACAGTAAACGACTTAGCAGTAAGTAGAACAGTAAAAGAAGTATTAGATACATTAATGCTTATTAAACAAATACATAATGAAAATTTAGATGATTATGAGTATTCAGAGGAAGAGGTAGATACAAAATATTATAATTTAGATAGATATAAAGATCCAAATGTAAGATACTATGCATGTGTAGTAGATAAAAACAGAGCGGGTGCAAAACCTAAAGTAGTATTTAGATTAAACTTAGCATACAATGAATGGTTTGAACTTGGATATTTAAGATTAAAAGCAGGTAAAAGTGGAGAAGGGACAGAATAAATAAAAAATTGGAGGTATATATGAAAAGTAAAAAAAGTACACTTTGGATTATATTAATAGCTATAGTTGCAGTTATTATTGCTGTTGGTGCAGTTATTATATATAAAATGCAAGATGATAGTGTAAATGATGAAGTCCCTGAAGTAGTTGTAGAGCCAGAACCAGAGCTATCTGAAGAAGAAAAATTAAGTCAGCAGATAGATGAAGAAATAAGTGAGATGACACTTAGAGAAAAGATAGGGCAGATGATAACAATTGCTTATAGGCAAGAAGAATATACAGATGAATTAGATAATATTTTAAAAGAAGTAGAACCTGGTGGATTTATACTATTTAGCGAAAATATATCAACATACGATGGTACAACTTCATATATAAAGAAAATAAGAGAAAATGAAAAAATACCAATGTTTATATCTATTGACCAAGAAGGTGGTAGAGTACAAAGAATAAAAAATTTACCTGATGCAAATGTACTAGAAATACCTACTATGTATTCTTTAGGCCAAACTGGTGATACAGAGCTATCATATAACGTTGGTAGTGTACTTGCACAAGAAATAAAAGCATTTGGTATAAATATGGACTTTGCTCCATCTTTAGATGTCTTTTCTAATCCAAATAACACTGTAATAGGAGATAGAGCTTTTGGCTCAGATGCACAAACTGTAATAAATATGGCATTACCATTTGCAAAAGCTATGTCAGAAAATGGAGTTATTCCTGTATATAAGCATTTTCCAGGACATGGAGATACTGAAGCAGATTCACATGTAGAACTTCCAGTAGTAAATAAGACTAAAGAAGAACTATATGAAAGAGAATTATTAACATTTAAAGCTGCAGTTGAGGCTGATGCTCAGATGATAATGATTGCACATATAGCACTTCCTAATATTACAGGTAGTTATATACCAGCTTCATTATCTAAAGATATAGTAGACGGAATATTAAGAAAAGAGCTAGGATTTAATGGAGTAGTAATTACTGATGCTATAGAAATGAAAGCATTAGCAGATAATTACTCATTAGAAGAAATTTGCAGTAATGCTATTAATGCAGGTGTAGATATTATTTTAATGCCACCAGATCCAATAACTGCTGTAGATACAATAGAGCAATTAGTACAAAATGGTGAGATAACTCAAGAAAGAATAGATGAATCTGTAAAGAGAATATTAACTATGAAGCATAAAAATAATATGTATGAAGAACAAGAGCTAAATAAAGAAAATATTGGAACACAAGAGCATATAGATATTATAAATAGCGTATATTAAATATAAAAGAAGATAGAACTTAAAATTTTTTCTATCTTCTTCTTTTTTTCTAAACATTATTATTTTTAAAGAACTCACCTAACTTAGTATTTTTTTGTGGCTCAAAAACTTGGAAAAATTGGAATCCTGTAGAAGTATTACCTTCAAGTACATAAAAGTCATTTTCAGTTACTACTACGTCCCAAGCAATAAATTTTATATATGGAAATTTGTTAGCTACTGAAATTAATTTTTTCTTTATATATTCCCAGTTAGGAATAGTAACACCACATATTTGTTCTTTTGTATCAGGGTGATATTCTAATGTTTCATCATTTCTATAGCTTTTAACTTTTCCAATAGTACCAGTTTCTACATCAACTGGGGCAAATATTCCACCACTACATGCATTATCTACAGGAGCAGATTCGTCTGTTCCAAATCTATGCATAGCAAGAGGAATACTAGCACCGTTTTCATCTGATTGTACAGTTATTACTCTTGCAGTATTAATAGATTTACTATATATTTTATTTGAATATTCATGTTGAAATACATATTCACTAACAAAGCAGTCACGCAAAGAAAGTATATAGCTTTCAACTTCTTCAATAGGACTTTCTACTGTATTTATATAAAACTTATTATCAGTATATGTTATAATGTTAATACCATGTCCACCGCCATTGTTATTTGTTTTAAATGCTAATCCTTTAAACTCTTTTATACAGTTTATTATATCTTGAGCATTCTTTTTTGTATTTGTTTCATAGTCTAGTATTTTATCTCCCTTAATGAAAAATAAAGTTTTAGGAATATTTAAGTGTCTACAAAAAGCTTCATAAAATAGAACTTTATCATCTAGTACGATAGAATAATCACCATTAATCTTTCTAGAATCCCAACGTTGCTTATCTGTAAGATAATCGTTATAATTATTTTTATCCAGTTCATAACTTATATATTCATCACTACTAAATCCATGCAAGTACATTTTAATTCTCTTTAGAAATGGTACTTTCTTATATTTAGTTGCACATACTATGCAAAAGAACCAATCAGAAATAATATGTTGTTTTTCCATTTTCTTTTTTAGTTTTGCAGTTCTTTTATCTATCATTCTACCTATAATTTTTTTAATAAAAGTCGAAAATTTATAATATAACATAAATAAAAATCCTCCTATGTTTGATGAGCACATTATAACATAAAATATAGAAAATGTATATTATTTAGCAGTAACAATAATATAAAATATAAATATAATATATATTAATAAATAGGAGGAATTATTATGTATAAAGACAAATATGAAATGTATAGCGAAAAAGTGGGTTACCCATACTTAAAGAGGCAAAGTAGCGTTATAGACGAAGAGATTATATCGCTACCTAATGCATTAGAGCTAATTAAAAAAGCAGTAAATGACGAAGTACAAGATGAGTTATTTTACACTAAACTAATTGAAAAAGCACCAAGTGAAGATGCAAAAGAGATTATAATTAAGATACGTGATGATGAAAAGAAACACAATGAAATATTAAAGTTTATATATAGTAATATAACAGGTGAGATTATACAAAATGAGCAGTCAAGTAGTGATAATGATAATAATGAGACAACTTACATAGATGATATAGTTAATGCTTTATTTAGCGAATTAGATGCTATAAAAAAGTATAGGAAAATAATGGGTGCAATGCCAAATCCTAATACTAAAACTTTAATTATGTCTATATTAACAGATGAGATAAGACACGCAAATTTATATAATTATTTAATTTCAAAAAACAATAGTCTAGAGAATAATGGATAGTAAAATATTTAGTATTTATTGTAATATTATTTGTTATAATATATAATGTAGGTACATATACAAAAGGAGGAAAAGTTATATGTTAAAGCATGTTAATAGTGAGAATTTTGATAAAGAAGTTATAAATAGTAATAATGTAACACTAGTAGATTTTTATGCTACTTGGTGTGGTCCATGTCAAAAACTAGCTCCAGTTTTAGAAAAAATAGCTACATCTAGAGCTGATTTTGATATTGCAAAAGTAGATGTAGATGAAGCGCAAGATATAGCATATAAATATGAAATAGAGGTTGTGCCAACTATGCTAATTTTTAAAGAGGGGAAAGTAGTAAAAAAAGTAGAAGGATTTCATACTGTAAGTGAATTAATAGATATAATGTCAGAATTTGTATAATACTATTTTAGGGGGAATTTTATGAAAGGATATGTTTTAAATCCAGATAAAGAGTATGTAGAAAGAATAATAGAAGGAATATATAAAAAAGAAGGACATTGCCCATGTAGAGTAAAAGTAGATGATACTACTTTATGTCCTTGTGACGAATTTATACAAAAGGGAATATGCAAGTGTAAGCTTTATATACCACTAGAAGAAAAAAAGTAACTAAAAAGCTTTTCCATCATACAATATAATAGCTAAAGAATTGAGGTGGAAAAATGTATATTAAAGATTTCTTTAGTAAATATAATGGAAAAGCGATAGATAGAGATGGAGCATATGGAGCACAATGTATGGATTTATATAACCAATATCAACAAGAGGTTATTAATGTTAATCCTAGAGGTGCTAAGTATGCAAAAGATGTGTGGGATACTTATGATAAAAATGTATTTACAAAAATAGTAAATACACCAGAGTTCGTACCACAATTAGGTGATGTAGCTGTATGGATAGCAAATCCAAGTAATTCTGAGCTAGGACATATAAGTATATGTACAGGAAAAGGTGATACAAATACTTTTGAGTCTTTTGATCAAAATTGGGATAAAAAGCAGTATTGTAGATATGTAACACATAACTATTATGGAGGATTTGCTGGTGTACTAAGACCTAAGAGCATGCAAACTAATACAATTAAATATACACCTGGATTATACCAAACACTATATGTTATGAAAATTAGAGATGGTGTATGGGGAAAAGTAAAGACTAAAGATGAGTTATCTCAAGATGGAAAAAATAATTCTAATAATAGTGGAAATTATCTTGCAGGTACAAATTTTAACGCTTTAGAGATAATTAATAGTGCTGATGGCTCAGTTTGGGCAAGAGGTATATCTGGATATATTTGTATAGCAGATAAAAATAACGTATATTGTAAAAAGATAGGCTAAAAGGGAATCAAATAGATTCTCTTTTTAGTTTTTTCTTCGTTATTAAAAATGTAATAATTACACATAATAGTTATATAATGCTAAGAAAATGTGGAAGTTGTGTATATGCTAAGTTTAATTATACAAATAATTGGAAACTAAAAGATATTTACTGTAAAAGAATAGGAGATAGCTTAACTAGAGCTCAGTACAGGCGTCTTAGATTTTGCATTTTCCATAAGTCTAAAGAAGATTATTAAAAGTATTTGCTAAAGAGTAAAAAATGTATTGAATATTTTTTATTATTATGATACACTGTTGTCTATAAGAGGTGTTTATATGCAGTTGTATAATTTAGATACTAAAATCACAGATAGATCGTATCAAATTTTAGATTCGCATATTAAAGAGCAAAAAGAGCTAGATAATATACGAATAGGTGAGATTAGAGTAAAATGTAGAGATATATTAGAAAAAAATGGTATATTTGAAGATAGAAAAAATGGTATTGTATACCAAAATATGGAAAATGAGTTAAAAAAATTAGAAGAAAATATTTCATATTTTAATGGGTTAAATTTAGAAGAACTAACTAGAAATAAAATAGATACTGGAATAGAAAATATAACTGTAAAATTAGACTCTTTAGAACAAAATAGTGATTTTAGTTATTTAAGTGATGAATACACAGTAAACAGAGCATATACTGAAAATAATATTAGAAACTATCTATTTAATTATTTTGATAATTATAAAGCAAATACAGTAGACTTACTAATAAAGGGTGGATACAGTCAGAATACAATAGATAATATAGAAAATGATATTTTAGAGTATGTAACATCTAAAAATTCAGATATATTAACTGAAAAATTTACACAAGACGGAATTAAAAATATGAACTCTTTAAACGATTCATTAGAGGAGTTATCAAACAGTATAATTAAAGAGGCAGAAGTAAGATTTAACTGTCAGGTAAATGGAACAGTATATGATGAACTTAAAGAAAAAAGAAAGGTAGTAATGCAAAAAGCTAAAAAGTTAGAAGACTTAATGTATCAGATAAATAGTTTGGAAAGTAAAGCAAATGAAATATCTGGTAGTGCTATATAGTGTACTAAAATAGGTGTAATATGAGAAAAAATAATAGTTTACTTATAGTTTCAGAAGATAACCTAATAACTAGAATTATAAAAAGCCTAAAGAAGTTTCTGAAAATAAAAGAAGATAAAGAAGAAATATATAATCGTACAGCTGTTGTACTTACAACAGAAAAAATTGAAAGAAATATAAGAGAAAATATAAGCTTAGAAAATTTAAAGAAAATAGAAGACAAGGTATTAAAAGATATATCATATATAGACAAATTAAACGAAGATGAGCTAGACTCATTAGATGATTATTATGATATAAGAATAAGCGAGTTAGAAGCAATTTTAAATGATAAAAAATCTAAATATTATAAATTAGTATCAAGCAGATAAAAAAGGAAGATTAGTATTAACTAACCTTCTTTTATTTTTTCAAATATATCTAAGTAATATTTAAAATCTTGTCTATTATATTTATAACATCTACACATCCTAATAAAAAATACTATATTAAATAATGCTTTTTTCTTCTTAATATCTTCATTTTCAAAAAATGATAGAACATAGTCAATATCTAAATTTTTAACAATAAAAGCATTAGATAAAATAGAAAAGTAAAAATCATATAAGTAATCTCCAATAACAGGCATAGGGTCTATTACTTTTATACTATTATTAGATGTTACTACAAAATTATGATAGCCAAAATCTCCGTGTATTAGCTTTTTATTAATACTTACATTTTTAAGCATATCTAAACTAGAATATATAACGTTTTCACAAATGTTAATATCACTTATCATTTCATGACTATGTTTAACTTCTTGTAATAAGAAAGTATACCAAGATTGAACTTCTTCACCTAAATACCCAAATCCATCTTTTGTATACTCTTTATAATTTGATACTATATCTTTAAGCATATTTATATGTGGCTTTATATCATAAGTAGAGATTTCTTTTTTAATATCACCTGCTATATATTCAAAGCATATATAATTTAATTCTTCATTATAAAATATAATTTTTTGGAAGTAATTACAGTTATTATATAAATTTAAAAATTTAACTTGGTTTTTAAGTGTCATTTTATCTACAGTCTTAATTAAGTAATTATCATACTTAAATACAATAGAGTCTGAGGCACCATCAGTAAAAAATGTAATATCTTTTTTAGATATTGTTCTACCTGTTTTTTTAGATATATCATCTAATATAATTTGTAAATTAGTGTTATCTTGCATTTTATGTTTCCTTTCTATATTTTTAATATATTATATCATATATTGTATAATAATAATAAATTTGTATTAAATAGTAGAAAAATTTTGAAATATTAGCTATAATTTTTGTATAAGAGGGTGTTTTATTATGATAGAAAAATTTGAGGTATTATGTCATAGTGCAGTACGTATAGTGGCAGATAATAAAATAATATATGTTGATCCTTTCAGCTTAGAAAAAAGTTATAATGATGCAGACTATATTTGTATTACGCATGCACATTATGACCACTTCTCACCAGAAGATATACAAAAGGTAAAAAAAGATGACAGTATAATTGTTATAACTGAAGATATATATACTAATGTTTTAAAACTTGGATTTAAGGAAAATAGAATTGTTATTGTTGAGCCTGAGAAAAAATATAATGTTAATAATTTAATGATAGAAACGGTAAAGGCATATAACATAGATAAAGCATTTCATCCACTAGAAAATGGTTGGGTAGGCTATATCTTTAATTTAGAATGTGAAAGAATATATGTTGCAGGAGATACAGATATAACACCTGAGGCATTAAATGTTCATTGTGATTTAGCTTTTGTACCTGTTGGTGGAACATATACAATGGACTATGCACAAGCAGCAAAACTAGTAAATCACATAAGACCAACAATTGTTGTACCTATTCATTATGGAAAAATAGTAGGCTCAGCAAATGATGCTTTAAGTTTTAAAAGTTTACTAGATAAGAACATAGAATGTAAGATTATGATGTAGAGGTAGATATATGAACTTAGTTCCAATTTTAATAGCTTTTTTAATACTACTTGTTGTTATAGTTATAGCAAGTTTTATTGGTGGATGTATTATGTTTAACTTAGCTATAAAAGCTAACTCAAATAAGAGTTTAATATTTAAACATAATAGTGAATTTGAAGGTGCAAAAGAAGAAAAATATTTACTTGAAGAAAAAAGTAGTGTATATATTTATTCTAAAGATAACTTAAAATTACATGCAAATATTGCAGAAAATGATAGTGAAAGTGAAGTATTTGTTATTCTAATACACGGATATTCTGGAAATTGTGAAGATATGGAAAATAGAGCTAAATTCTTTTATGAAGAAAAAGGATATAGTGTACTTTTACCAGATTTACGTGGTGCTGGAAAAAGTGAAGGAAAATATATAGGTATGGGTTGGCTTGATAGACTAGATATAGTGTCATGGATAGAATATATAAATAATAATTATCCTAATTACAAGATAATATTGTATGGTGTATCTATGGGCGCAGCAACTGTAATGATGACACTTGGTGAAAAGCTACCACATAATGTAAAGGTTGCTATAGAAGACTGTGGATATTCTTCAGTAGAAAAGCAGTTTACACATGAGATTAAAAAGATGTTTCATTTACCTAAATTTCCAGTATTAAATATGGCAAGTATTATTTGTAAAATTAAAGCAGGATACTCTTTTAAAGAGGCATCTTGTATTAACCAATTAAAGAATAACAATATACCATTACTATGTGTACATGGCTCAGACGATAACTTTGTACCAACTTATATGATTAATGAAGTGTATGATAGTACACAAGGAGTAAAAGAAAAACTTATTGTAGATAATGCTAAACACGGTATGTCTTGTATAGAAAATAGTAAGTTATATTGGGATACAGTGGATAAGTTTATTGAAAATAATATAAGATAGGAGGTGTTATTATATGAGATATGAAGATGATGATATCGACTTCTTAACAGACAATAAGGTTGGAGAAAAACAAGAACAAGAGCAACTACCAAGAAGAAGGGGTGGAGCTTATTTAGAAGAAAATACCAAGAAAAAGAAGTATGAAGAAAAGGATGAAGACGAGGAAAATTCTACTTTTAGCAATATTATTATGGTTATAGCAATTATTGTTATTATTATAGCTGTAATAGTAATGATTATTGCATTAAAACCAAAAAAGGAAAACTCTAGTAATGATAGTAATCCTACATCTACTACAGAAGAAAAGGATAGTGGCTATGTAAATATAGATAACTCAAGTAAAGATAAGGAAGAAGATAATAATAGTACTGTAACATCAAATGTAGAAGATAAGGGAAGTTATAATGCTTATCCTTTAGAGATAGAGAGTGTGGTATATAAAAAGAACGGTGATTTTTATAACAACCCTGAAGGAATAAAAGGGGATAAAGTATACGTAGAATATAAGCAAATTTCAGGCTTAAAAGATAAAGAAAAAGAAAAGATAATTAATGAAAAACTTGAAAAATTAAGTACAGATTTGTATGATAAAAATTATCTTTCAGATAAAGAGGTACTTTTTATAGATATAATTACAAAAATAAGTGTTAACTTTAATACTATATCTTGTGTAGCAATTAGAACAGGTGAAGATATAGATGGAAAACCACTAGCAAATAAAGTAGCTAGCTTAAATATAAAAATAGATGATTTAAAAGAAATACAGTTTGAAGAACTATTTAAAGATAGTGCAAATATTAAAAGTATGTATAGCGAATATGTTAAAGGAAAAGTAGAAAATTATTACTTTACACCAGAAAAAATATATGTGTATAATAAAACAGAGGAAAAAGAGATAGATATATCTAAAAATTATTCTAGTATTGCACTGTACAATGCTTTTGATACTAATGCTCAGCTATTTACTAGTAATGCAGTAAGTCAAAAAAATTTTAGTATATTAAAATCTACAGTAAGTACTGAAACTAAAGATAGAGCATTTACAAAATCTAAATAATAAGGAAATAGAGTATGGCACAAGAAAGAATAAATACAGTTAAATATGGAGAAAATGAAATTAATTATATAGTAGAAAGAAGAAAAATAAAAAATATTTATATAGTAATAAAAGAAGATAAAGTTATAGTAAAGATGCCTTTAAGACTAAAATTAGAATATGCTAATGAGTTAGTTGAAAAAAAGAAAAAGTGGATTTATGAAAGTATACAAAAACAAATAAAAAAGAATGATAGAACTATAGATTTATCTAAAAAAGATTATTTATATATCTTAGATAAAAAAGTATATATTAAATATGAATATAAAAATATAGGAAAAATAGATGTATTATTAAATGAGAATACATGCAATATTATAATACCAAATAAGCTAAGGCAAGATAAAAAGCTACTAGAAAAAATAGAGAAAGCTTTAGATGTTAAAATTAAAGAGCTTGCAAGTGTTTATATTCAAAAAGCAATGAAGAAATATAGCGATATTACTAAGCTTTATCCACAAAAATTAGGAGTACGAAAATATAAAAGAATATGGGGAAACTGTTCTTCAAAAAGAGTTATAAATATAAATCAAAATGTAATCTGGTTTTCTCAAGATGTTATAGAATATGTATGTTTACATGAATTAACACACTTAAAATATATGAATCATCAAAAAGAATTTTGGAATTATATAAAAAAGTATATGCCAGATTATAAAGAAAGAGAAAGTAAGCTAAAAAATAGGAGAAAAAGTATATGAAAAA
>CANRAK010000038.1 GCA_947628575.1 uncultured Clostridia bacterium
GCACAAAACCTGTAAAAGATGCTAAAACTAATGAAGATTTAGTAATTGTAACAGATAATAAAGGCTTTTATGAAGTTGAAGATTTACCAGTTGGTATATACTATCTAAAAGAATTAAAAGCTCCTACATATACTGTAACTGCTGGAAGTGTTCAATATAAAAAATCTAATAAAGTTATAACAGTTGAATTAACACCAGCTGAAGATGAACCAGGATTTTACAGAGCATTATGGGATAATATTCAAGATAGTAGATTACTTAAGAAAACAGACATATTTACTGGTGATGATGTTCCAGATTGCTTATTTGAAATACGTGATTTAGAAGATAATTTAATTTATCGTGCTATAACAGATAAAGCAGGTGAAGCATATATCCCATTAGATGCTTTAGTACAAGGTAAAACTTATACATATCAAGAAATAGATGCACCAGATACATATAAAGAAAATGGTAAGCTATATGAGTTAAATACAGAAAAGCATGAATTTACAGTAGATTATGAGTTAAATGAGAAAAATGAACTAGTATTTAAAAATAAAATAAATGTAGATAACTACAGACCAACAAGACAAGTTCTTGTTAGAAAAACAGACGATAAAACTGGTGAACCACTTGAAGGATGTAAATTCTCAATTGTATTATTAAACGAAAATGGAGAACCATATGTAAATCAAAAAGGAGAAACAGTATATCTAGTTAAAGATGCTGTTACAAATAAAGATGGTGAATATCTAATTGAAAAAGCACCAAAAGGTAGATATAAATTTATCGAAGTTGAAGCTCCAGAAGGCTATGATTTAGCTGAACAAGAAATGGAAGGATATGAATTTGAGATAAATGATGAATCTCCTGAACTAATAATATTTGAAGTAACAAATACTGGAGATATTGCAGTAATAGCACTTGTATGTGTAGCAGTAGTATCAGTACTTGGTATAGCATATGTTATTTTAAAAAATAAAAAGAAAAAAGATATGTAAATAAAAATTAAAGCAGAGAATACGTAATTGTAGCGTATCTCTGCTTTTATATTATTAAGTTTTCCATATCTTGTGGTATATTTGCATTAATTTCAATATGTTTATTTGTAATTGGATGATTAAAGCTTACATTATATGAGTGTAGAGCTTGTCTTTTAATTAGTGTGTCTATGTTATTTATTCCATAGTGTTGTGCATACAATGTATCGCCAAGCAGTATATGATTAATTGAAATCATATGAACTCTAATTTGATGTGTTCTACCAGTATGCAATATAACTTTAAGTACAGTATAGTTATTTTTAATATTTCTTTTTATCACGTGATATTCAGTTTTAGCATAATCGCCTAAAGGAGCCTCTACTGTATGTCTAAGTATTATTGTGTTATCCATTCTAGCTATATTTTTTTCAATTATGCCATTTTCTTCTCTAATTATTCCATCGACAATTGCAATGTATTCCTTTTTTAAACATATTTTATTTTTTAATCTAACAAATAGCTCTTGAACATACTCATTTTTAGCAAATATACAAATTACAGTAGTGTTTTTATCTAATCTTGTTACAATATGTATATTGTAAATTCCTTGTTTTTTTAGATATGAGGCTACTGCATTAGAAAGAGTATTATCATAATTATCTGAGCTTGGATGAGTTGGCATATTTGCAGGCTTATTTACAATTAGTAAATATTCATCCTCATATAGTATGTCAAGTGGTATGTCATTTAGTTTAAATTTATCTTCAAATTTAGGACTGCTTTTAGAAGATATATACTTATCTAAATCAACTATAATATTGTCATTTTCTTTTACTATGTAGTTTACAAATTCATTTTTATCATTTACGAAAATAGAATTTGAATATTTAAGCTTTTTTAATAGTTCAGTTGAAATAAAAAGTCTTCTTTTAAGTATATCTTTTAATCTTAAATTTTCATCTTGTTTTTTAGTAATATATTGTATTTTCATTTTAATCTCCTGTAGGTATTATACTATAACTTAGTGTAAAATAAAAGAAATAAATTGCTTTAATATTAAAAATATAATAAGTTGAAGTAAGTATATTAATATGCTATAGTTATTATAGTATTTAGGTTATATTCTTGCAAAAGAAAATGTATTATTGTATAATTTAGTCGTATTAGAAAGTGAGATAATATGGATAAAGAACGTATAGACGATTTAGGTTTAAATGGTAAAAAAATAATACAAAATACAGATTATTTTTGTTTTGGGATAGATAGTGTATTACTTGCAAATTTTGTGGTATCTAATAGCAATAAAAATGATATAGTAGATTTATGTACTGGTAGTGGAGTAATACCAGTTATAATATCTCAAAAGAAAAAGTGTAATAAAATATATGCTGTAGAACTTCAAAATGAGATGTATAACCTTTTAGAAAGAAATATAATAATAAATAACCTAGAAGATGTAATAATCCCTTTAAAAGGAAATATAAAAGAATTTGGCGTGGATAGTAAAGTAGATATAGTTGTATGTAATCCACCATATAAAAAAATTGGAACAGGTGTTGAAAACACAAATAATGTTAAATTTATAGCAAGACATGAAAAAGAGTGTAATTTAGAAGATGTGTTTTCTTGTGCATCAAGAATTTTAAAGCAAAAAGGTAAGTTATATATTGTACATAAGCCACAAAGATTGGTAGATTTACTAGTACTTGCTAGAAAATATAATTTAGAAGCAAAAAATATACAATTTGTATATCCAAATGTTGAAAGTAATCCTAGTATTGTTTTAGTAGAATATGTATATTTTGGTGGAAATGAGATAAATGTATTACCGCCACTTATTGAGTATGATAAAGATGGAAATTACACTAGTCAGATATATAAGATATATGGTATGGGAGATGAAAAATAATGTGTGAAAAAGGTACACTATATGTAGTAGGTACACCTATTGGAAATTTAAAAGACATAACATTAAGAGCTATTGAAACATTAGAAAATGTAGATATAATACTTGCAGAAGATACAAGACAGACTTTAAAGCTACTTAATCATTTAAATATTTCAAAGCAAATGATAAGTTATCATAGACATAATGAGGAAGATAAAATTGAAATGGTAGTATCGCTACTAGATAAAGGAAAAAATATAGCCTTAGTTTCAGATGCTGGTATGCCAATCATTTCAGATCCTGGACAAGGATTAGTAAAATATTTAGTAAATAATAGTTATAATATAGAAGTTATACCTGGTGTAACTGCACTAATTACTGCGATTGTACGTTCAGGTATGGACTCTACTAGATTTACATTTGAAGGCTTTTTATCTGTTAGTAAAAAGCAAAGAATAAAAAGACTTGAAGAACTAAAAGACGAAATTCGTACTATGATATTTTATGAAGCACCACATAAAATACTATATACTCTAAAAGATATGCTAGAAGTATTTGGAGATAGGAATATATGTATTTGTAGGGAACTAACAAAAATACATGAAGAATATCTAAATACTACATTTTCCACTGCTATAAAAAGTATTGAAGAAAATGGAATAAAGGGAGAAATAGTACTAATAATAGAGGGAAAATCACAAGTTGAACTTGAAGAAAAGAGAAAAGAAGAATTGGAAAAGACTGACCCTATAGATTTAGTAAAAGAGTATATTAGTAATGGTATGGATAAAAAAGAGGCAATTAAAAAAGTTGCAAAAGAATATGGTGTAAGTAAAAACGAAATATATAAAAAATGCTTAGATATATAGAGGGAGAAAATATGAAAGAAAAAGAAGAAGAAAGATTAAAGCATATGCTTGAAATAGAAGAAGGCTTATATACTAAAGGATATAAGCTTATATGTGGAGTAGATGAGGCAGGTAGAGGTCCTTTATGTGGTCCTGTTGTTGCGGCTGCTGTTATATTAAAACCAGATGATATGATAGAGGGAGTAAATGACTCAAAAAAGCTATCTGAGAAAAAAAGAGAGGCTGTATACGAAGAGATAATGAAAAAAGCTTTAGCTGTTGGAGTAGGAATAAAAGATGTTTCTGTAATAGAAGAAGTAAATATACTAAATGCAACAAAACTTGCTATGAAAGAAGCAATTTCAAATCTAAAAGTAAGGCCGGAGTATGTCTTAATTGACGGTAACCAAATGATAGATATTGATATAGAAGGCGAGACTGTTGTTCATGGTGATGCAAAATCTGAGTCTATAGCTGCTGCATCAATAATAGCAAAAGTTACAAGGGATAGGATGCTTATTAATTGGGATAAAGACTATCCAGAATATGGATTTGCAAAACATAAAGGCTATGGTACAAAGGCACATATTGAGGCTATACAAAAGTATGGACTTACACCACTTCACAGACCAAGTTTTTGTAAGAAATTTATAAAGGAGGAAGAATAAATGAGACTTATATCATGGAATGTAAATGGACTTAGAGCTTGTATTAATAAAGGCTTTAGTGATTTCTTTAATAAAATAGATGCAGATATTTTTTGTATACAAGAGACAAAAATGCAAGAAAATCAAGCAGAAGAGATACAATATGATGGATATTATAGATATATGAATAGTGCTGTAAAAAAAGGCTATTCAGGTACAATGGTATTTGCAAAAGAAAAGCCAATTAATGTAACTTACGGACTTGGCATAGAAGAATATGACCAAGAAGGAAGAATAATAACTCTTGAGTATGAAAAATTTTATCTTGTAAATTGCTATACACCAAATTCTAAAAGAGAACTAGAAAGATTAGACTATAGAATGAAGTGGGAAGATGAGATGTTAAAGTATTTTAAGAAATTAGAAAATACTAAACCTGTAATATATTGTGGAGATTTAAATGTAGCACATGAAGAAATAGATATTAAAAATCCTAAAACTAATCATTTTAGTGCTGGATTTACAGATGAAGAAAGAGAAAAAATGACTAATTTACTTGCAAATGGATTTGTTGATACATTTAGATATTTATATCCAGATAAAGTAGAGTATTCTTGGTGGTCATATATGAGAAATGCTAGAGAAAAAAATATAGGCTGGCGACTAGATTACTTTATTGTATCAGAAAAATTAAAAGAAAATGTTAAAGATAGTACTATATATACTGAAATTTTAGGAAGTGACCATTGCCCTGTATGTTTAGACATTATATTTTAATTATTTTCCTTGATAAAACAAATAATATATAGTAGAATTATTGTATAAGTGAGGCGATAAAAAATGGGATTTTTTAGTAATTTGTTTAGGTCAAACTCTAGTTCAAATGATGCATTATTTAAGATGTATAGTAAAGCAGACATTAGTGTAGCATGTAAAGAGGTCGAAAAATCTTCTAGAGTTGTATTTAAAGAGACTATGGATATTAACGATGCTATTATATCTAAGTATAATAGAATAAATAAGGAAGATATACAAAACGAGCTTTTAAAAAAGTATCTAAAAATGTCACAAGATGAAGTTAATAGACAACTTCTAGATGAACAACTAATAAATGAAGAAATAGATGAAAATCTTAAAGGTATGGATAAAGAGACTAAAGAAGATATAAAAGAAGATGTACTTAAAGATAAGGATGAAAATCCACAAAGTAAAGATAGAAAATCTGTTTTACAAGAGAAGGTATATAAAGCTGCATATTCTAAGATGTATGACGATTATACATATAAAATGCTAAAAGTAAAAGACATTCAGTTTGATAATCTAGATATAGCTGTAGATGGTAAAAAGGCTGTTGAAATGCTAGCATATGAGAAAAACTTACAAAATCTTGAGCTTACATATAATAAAAGAACTGGTAAAAAGCTAGCACAAGATAAAGATATAGCTAAAAAGAAAGAGGACTGTAATAGTAAGCTAAATTACGATAAAAAAGGTATTAATAGAGAAGTAGATGAAAGAATTGCAAAATTAACTATGCTATATAAAGAAAGAGAAGAAAAGTATAGAAAATATATTGAAGTACTTACAGATGATAATAAATCACCACAAGAAAAGGCTATGTATAAACAAGATTTTGAGAAAGCAAACTTAGACCTTGTTCAGATACTTCCTTCCCTAGATGAATATTCAAAAGACTTAGATACACAAGTAAAAATAGAAGAAGAAATAAAGAAGGCTGGAATAAAGGAAACATCACTATTTAATGAAAAAGATGGTAAAGTGCAAAATAGCTCGCCAGCAGAAGAGCTAAAAAGAAGTATTAGAGAGCAAGATAAAAACGAATATAGGAGTGATAAAGAGACTAATTATATTGTAAAAAAAGAAATAGAAAAAGGAAACCTAGAGAATGCTTCTGAAATTGTAGAAATGCAGTATAAAGAGGAAGAGTATAATAAAAGTATAGAAGAGAAAGACTCTAAAGAAATAGCTAAAAAATATGCAGATAAAAAAGAAAAAATAACTCATGAAGAGATTAATATGGGGAGTGAAACAACTAACTCAGATTTTATTGGATCATTACAACAAGATAATGCAAATGATTTAGAAAGTCTTAGCAATGAAGAATTAGAAGAGCTTGCAAACGAAGATGTAAATATCAATGAAGATAAAGATAAAGAGAAAAAAGTAGAAACAGAATATGTTAAAAGTAAGGAAAATGCAGAAATATCAAGAGAAAAAAATAGAAAAAAAACTAATTGGTAAAAAATTTAAGGAGGTAAATTATATGGGACTTGTAACAACAGAAGAAATGTTTAAAAAAGCGTATGAAGGAGGCTATGCAATAGGTGCATTTAATGTAAACAATATGGAGATAATACAAGGTATAATGGAAGCAGCAAATGAGACTAATTCACCAGTTATACTACAAGTATCAGCTGGAGCTAGAAAATATGCTAATCCAATATATCTAAAAAAATTAGTTGAGGCAGCTATTGAGTGTAATAAACAAGCTGGAAAAGATATACCAGTTGTATTACACCTAGACCATGGTGCAGATTTTGAAACTTGTAAAGATTGTATTGATAGTGGCTTTACATCAGTTATGATTGATGGTTCAAAGTATAGCTTTGAAGAAAATGTTGAATTAACTAAGAAAGTTGTAGAATATGCACATCCTAGAGGCGTAGTAGTAGAAGCTGAACTTGGAAAACTTGCAGGAGTTGAAGATGATGTTAATGTATCAAGTGACGATGCTATGTACACTAATCCAGATGAGGCAGTAGAATTTGTAAAAAGAACAGGATGTGACTCTTTAGCTATTGCTATTGGAACTAGTCATGGT
Organism: uncultured Clostridia bacterium; assembly: GCA_947628575.1. Classification (GTDB taxonomy): domain Bacteria; phylum Bacillota; class Clostridia; order TANB77; family CAG-465; genus CAG-465. The sequence goes on from CANRAK010000038.1 coordinate 7,191, forward strand.
GCATATAAATTTAAAGGTGAGGCAAAACTTAGATATGATATACTAGAAGAAATAGGTAATAGACTACCAGGTTTTCCTATTGTATTACATGGTGCTTCATCTGTACCACAAGAATTTGTTAAAATGTGTAATGAATATGGCGGAAATATACCAGGAGCAAAGGGAGTACCTGAAGAAATGCTTAGAAAAGCTGCTACAATGGCTGTATGTAAGATAAATATAGATAGTGATATTAGACTTGCAATGACAGCAAATATTAGAGAGTGCTTTACTAGTAATCCTGAAGTATTTGACCCAAGAACATACTTAGGTCAAGCAAGAACTGCAGTAAAAGATATGGTTAAACATAAGATAGTAGATGTACTTGGATGTGCTGGAAAAGCATAGTATAACATAAATTTTAAAGATAGATTGCAAAATCTATCTTTTTTCTGCCTTTTATGATATAATATGAGAGTTAAAAAAGGAGAATTACAAAAAAATGAAGACAAGTGATTTTTATTACGATTTACCAAATGAGCTTATAGCTCAAACACCACTAGAAAATAGACAAAAATCAAGAATGATGGTACTAGATAGAAATAAAGATGAAGTTGAACATAGAGTATTTGAAAATATAGTAGAGTATATTAATCCGGGTGATACATTAGTTTTAAATGATACTAAAGTTATACCCGCAAGATTATTTGGTCATAGACCACAAAAACAAGAAAAAATTGAAATATTACTTCTTAAACAACTTGAAGGAGATAAATGGCAAACATTAGTAAAACCTGGAAAAAAATGTAAAATAGGAGAAACAATAGAGTTTGATGAAACATTAAGCTTAGAGATTAAAGATATACTTGAAGATGGACAAAGAATAGTAGAGTTTAAATATGATGGAATATTTAATGAAATATTAGATAGATTAGGTACTATGCCACTTCCACCATATATAACAGAAAAACTTGAAGATCAAGATAGATATCAAACAGTATATAGTAAAAATAAAGGAAGTGCAGCTGCTCCAACAGCAGGTCTACATTTTACAAAGGAGATTTTAAGTCAACTTGAGAAAAAAGGGGTAAATCTAGTATATGTAACATTACATGTAGGACTTGGCACATTTAGACCAGTTAAAGTAGATGATGTTACAAAGCATGATATGCACAGTGAATATTATATAATTACTAAAGAGGCATGTGACGTAATAAATAATACAAAAAAAGCTGGTAAAAGAGTTATTGCTGTTGGTACTACATCATGCAGAGTACTTGAAAGTGCAACAGCAGATGACGGAATTATATATCCACACTCAGAAGAAACAAAAATATTTATATATCCTGGATATAAATTTAAAATGATAGATGGACTTCTTACAAATTTCCATTTACCAGAGTCAACACTAATAATGCTTGTTAGTGCACTTGCTACAAAAGAAAAAATAATGGATGCATATAAAATAGCTGTAGAAAATAAATACAGATTTTTTAGTTTTGGAGATTGTATGCTAATATTATAGGAAGGATAAAAAGTTATGTTAGAGGTTAGAAATTTAAGTAAGTATTTTGGAATAAATAAAGCCGTAGATAATATATCATTTACTTTAGAAGATGGGAAAATATTAGGCGTATTAGGAAAAAATGGTGCAGGAAAATCTACAACTTTTAGAATGATACTAAATATTTTAGACCCAGATGAAGGAGAAATATTATATAATGGCAAAAAAATTAGCCAAGATATATCAGATAGAATTGGATATTTACCTGAGGTAGGTTCGCTAATTGATTCATATACTGTATATGAGCAGTGTATATATTATGGAAAAATGAAGTCAATGACAACTGAACAAATTAAAAATAATATGTTTGAGTTATTAGAGAGATTTTCAATTACAGAATATGCTAATATGAAAATTAAGGAGCTTTCAAAAGGAAATAAACAAAAAATTCAGTTTATTATAGCACTACTACATAATCCAGATTTGCTTATACTTGATGAGCCATTTTCTGGACTTGACCCTGTTAGTGTAGAGTATTTTAGAAAGATTATATTAGAGCTTAAAGAACAAGGAAAAACAATTATCTTTTCATCACATATTATGAGTCATGTTGAAATGCTATGTGAAGATGTGTTAATTTTAGATAAAGGTAAAGTTATATTAAATTGTAATTTAAATGAGATAAAAGAGCAGTATTCTAGTAAAACACTAGATATAACTGGAAAGATTGCTACTAGTACATTAAATCAAATTGCTATATTTGGTAAAATAGATAGAATAGAAGAAAATAGATATATAGTAACACTTGCAAATAAAGAAAGAATAGGGGATGTATTTAGACTATTGTATACTAGTGATATAACAAGATTTACAGTTTTAAATGTATCTTTAAATGATATATTTTTAGACAAGGTAGGTACAAGTTATGAAGAATAAAAAAATAGGTGCAATAATAAAAAATGACATTGAAAGAAGTATAAAAAATAAATGGTTTGTTATATTAAACCTTATTTTAATGATATTTATTGTAGTAGGATTTAATTTTAATAATATAAAAACTATTTTAAAGCAAAACAATGTAACAATAGATAATTCAATTACAATATATATTGAAGATCCAGATAATGTTATATCTGAGCAAAATATAAAAATGCTAAATTTGGATGAAAATTTAACAGCCGAAAAAAAAGATAGTGTAGAAGAATATGAAAATAGTGCAATAGATGAAAATATAGTACTATTAAAAGTAAAAAAGGATAAAAATGAATATATAAATGCTACTATTTTATCTAAAGAAGGTATTAGTGGAGTTTATATAGATAAAATTACAGATATGCTAAATATTATTAAAGATAATATTATAGCAAATGAGCAGAATATAGATATAGAGCAAATTGAGAAGATAAAAGCACCTGTTAATGTAAATAGGGTTATGCTTGGAGATAATGTAAAAGAAGAATCAGTTGATGTATCTTTTCTTCAACTTATGTCTACATATTTGATATTTTTCATATTGCTATTATGCTTAAATAAAATAGCAAGTACAATATCTCAAGAAAAGATATCTAAGAGTATAGAGTATATACTAACTTCTATATCTTCAAAAGAGTATATGATATCTAAAGTACTTAGTATGTGCTTGATAGTTGTAATTCAATTTGTTTTTGTACTTTCATATATAATTATAGCTTTAATGTTATCTGTTCTTTTAAGTTCAGGAGCAACTAGCATAGCTATTGATACTACAACAATAGATATTAATAATATAATTAATACAAGAACAATAATGTATTTTGTAATTACTTTTGTATTTATGTGTATTACTACTTTCTTACAAGGAATAATACAATGTGTTATGTCAGCTAAGACTACAAATATACAAGAGGCTGGAAATGCTACTATATTATTAGTAATGATAAATCTAATATTATATACAGTAGTAACAGCTCTAGTAACACCAGCAAAATCTATTAGTATATTATCATATATATTATCTGTTTTACCTATTGCATCTATGTACTTTATACCATCTATGTTTATAATAGGTCAAACTAGTATAATACAAATTATAATAGCTTTAGTTATATTAATTGCAACTGTACCTCTTGCAGTTATAGTTGCACAAAAGCCATTTAAAAATGCAATATTAGACTTTACACATAAAAAGGAAAAGAAAATTACAGGAATAGAGAAGATACTTTCTACAAGAGAGTATCAAGAAAGAATGATACAAAGAAAAGAAAGCAGTAAAAAGGGTCTTATAATTGGACTTTCTGTTATTTTACTTATTGTTATGCAAGTTGTAGGAGGCCTTTTAGCTAATGTTCTTGTATCACCTTTACATAAAGTAATGCCTTGGATTTCAGATGGTAGTATAGAATTAATATTAATATCTGTTGTATTTGTTCTTTCTATATTTATACCATACTTAATACTTAGAGCATATATTCCTAAAGAGGAAAAAATTGAGAATAAGGAAGAAATAAAAAATAAAGAAGAAAACGAAAACAAAATAAATACTAGAAAAGAGTCAATTATAAAATGTATAAAATATATAGTTTTATCTATTCCAATTATGAGTATTATACAAATGGTATGTTCATTTGCTATAAATAAGCTTGGAGTAGGTACTGATGTTACATCATCACTTGGACTTTTCAGTTATACTGGCAAGCTTGCAACTGTTCTTACATTTATACAAATTGCAATACTACCTGCAATATTTGAAGAATTATTTATACGTAAAGGTGTAATTGGTGTATTAAAAGATAGAGGCGCTATATTTACAGTTATAGTATCAAGCTTAATATTTGCAGTTATACACATGAATGTATCACAATTTATATTTTCATTCTTAGTCGGTATACTATTTGCTATTGTTAGACTTAAAACTGGCAAGATGTATCCAACTATGATACTTCATTTTATTAATAATGGCTTTGCTTTAATTGAAGCTTTATTCTATGACCATATAATGTTTATGCAAATATTTACTTATGCAATAATTGTATTAAATGCAATAGGATTTTGTATATTAATATATATGTTATATTTAAAGGTTATGGAATTAAAGGATAAAGAGAGTATACAAAGACTAAAAGAGCAACTAGACTATAGGAAAATAAAACTAGATATTATTGAAAACATGTATGTATTTAAAGATTTTACTTTTTTTGTAACTGTAATATTATCTGCAATATTATTTACAGTTATTGAAAAAACATTAACTATATTGTAGAAAGGAATAAACTTTATATGAAAAAAAAAGAAGCATTAAATTTTGAAGTTAAAAAAGTAGATCCAAGAACTGGTGCAAGACTAGGAGTTATACATTTACCTCATGGTGATGTAGAAACACCTGTCTTTATGCCAGTTGGAACTCAGGCTACAGTTAAAGCTATGACACCAGATGAGCTAAAAGAAATGATAAATAGTTATATAATACTATCTAATACATATCATTTATTTTTAAGGCCTGGTCATGAGCTTATTAAAGAGGCTGGTGGACTACACAAATTTATGAACTGGGATAGAAATATATTAACTGATAGTGGTGGATTTCAAGTGTTTAGCTTAGGAGCTTTAAGAAAAATTACAGAAGAAGGAGTAGAGTTTAGGTCTCATATTGATGGCTCTAAAAAATTTATATCTCCAGAAAAATCTATGGAAATACAAGAAGCATTAGGCTCAGATATAATGATGGCTTTTGATGAATGTGCACCTTATGGTTCTTCTTACGATTATGTTAAAAAATCTATGGAAAGGACAACTCGTTGGGCAAAACGTTGCAAAGACTATCATACAACTACAGATAAGCAAGCTTTATTTGGAATAATACAGGGTGGTTTTTACAAAGACTTAAGAGATAAAAGCTTAGAAGATTTAGTTAAACTAGATTTTCCAGGCTATGCAATAGGTGGAATAAGTGTAGGTGAACCTAAAGAAGAATTTTTAGATATATTACGTTATACAGCACCTAAAATGCCAGAAGATAAGCCTAGATATTTAATGGGTGTAGGTACACCAGATTATTTAATAGAGGCAGTGCTTGCTGGTATTGATATGTGTGATTGTGTACTTCCAACAAGAATGGCTAGAAATGGTACAGCACTTACACATCACGGTCAAGTTAATCTA
>CANRAK010000039.1 GCA_947628575.1 uncultured Clostridia bacterium
ATTTTTATATAATGTTCATATATGTTTTACATAAGAATTTAGCAAGAAAAAATTGCTACATTTTTCACTATTTTTTTAATAAAAATGCTTGACTTTTAATACTACTTAGATTATAATAATAAATGTCCACAGTGATGTGGGCCTTTAGCTCAGTTGGTTAGAGCACTCGGCTCATAACCGAATGGTCCGGGGTTCGAGTCCCTGAAGGCCCACCATTTATTTATTGGGTAGGTGCCCGAGTGGCTAAAGGGGGCAGACTGTAAATCTGTTGGCTTTCGCCTACGATGGTTCGAATCCATCCCTGCCCACCATATAATAAATGGTTAACTCAACATATTAGTGTTGAGTTTTTTTATTGTCTTTTTCAGATTTTTTTATCTTTGTTATATTTTGCAATTCCTCTACTTTTATCTTCTGTTCATCAATTGATGTTATATGATTAAACGGAAAAATAAAATCATATTCTTTCATATTTGGATTATTAGCGTCTTTTCTTTCTATGTCTAGTTCGTATTCAATATTCTTTTTATTTTTGATTTTTGACATATTCTCACCTCAATAATAGTATTTATATTATTAAGTATGTTTATACAAAGGAAGAGGCGATACATTAAATAATAATATTTAACATATCGCCATGATTTGATTAAAATATCATTCTATTTTTTTAATAATTCTTGTACATATCTATCTAAATCTATTTCTTTCCAAGAACCATCATCAGATTTAACTTTCTCTTCTTCATTATCAAATTCTATAAAGCCATACTCTAAATCTTTATTAACATATTTTTCTCCTTCTCTTTCATATAAAGTAGTTAAATATGTTTTTCCAACTTCAGGTAAAGAAATTGGGAAAAATTCATAATAATTTACCATCACATTGTCATTATCATTAAATTTTTCTATCTCGTTTTCATCATATGGCAAATTCATTTCTTTTATTTTAGAAACACTTACTACTCCACCTGGTATCCAGAATTCTATTTCTTTTTCAGCATTCCCATTAAAATCATCTAATACTTCTGCTTTAACTTTAGTAATTGGATATTTACTTTTTCCATCATCATAAATATCATATTTTAAAATATCATTTATATTTATTACAAATACACCAATGATATTTCTTTTATTAATAGTATATTTCTTTTTAAAAGAAACTATAGTTCCAACATATTCAGGTAAATCTACATTATTCTCTGTATTATTTACTGCTTGTTGAACAACGCTTTCATCAATATTATCTTTTCTATCATTATTTCTTACGACTAGAAACGCTATACCACAAGATATTATAACTACACAAAGTATACTAATAACATACTTTGGAATATTATTCTTTTTCTTTAATGGTTCAACGTCTTTTAATAAAGTTTCTAAATCAAAAAGATCTTCAGGAACTTCTACTTCGTCGTACTTTTCTCTTAAAATATCTTCTATTTTAGCTTTCATAATCCTCTTTATCCCCAAATTCTGACTTAAGCCTAATTTTAATCCTCATTATATTTGATCTAACAGTGTTAGATGATTTTATATGTAATTTTTTAGCTATTTCGTCAGACTTATATCCTTTCATATATAATAATATCAAATTTCTATCACTTTCGTCAAGAGCATTTATCATAGAATATAAATCTATTTTTCTATCTACATCAGCAAATACATCTTCACCTATGTTTTCTATATCTGTATCAAATTCTATGTGCTCATAATATCCTTCTCTGAAACTATCACTAATTTTATTCATTAAGATTGTTAAAATCCAAGATTTAAACTTTTCTACATTTTTCAAACTACTAATATTTGCATATGCACTTTTTATAGTTTCTTGAACTATATCTTTTGCATCTTCATCTGTAACTGTTTTAGCTCTAGCTGTTACATATAAAGATTTTATATACTTTTCATCTACTATTTTACTAAAAGCTTCAATATTTCCCTTCTTGGCTTCTTTAATTATTTTTCTATCCATATTCATCCTCTCAAACATGCTGTGTATTATACCACATAATTTGACAAAAATAGATACACATTTTATGTTTTTTGAGAATTTTTAATTTTTAATTGTAAAGATAATTAATTGCGTCATGATCATCTCTTTGAACAGTACTTACATACATTTGATATAAATTAGGATACATTATACTATAATTGTTAGATGTATGATCTAATCCAAATGCATGTCCCATTTCATGTTTAGCAACTCTGTAATCATATGAATCAGATACGTTTTGATTAAGTATTATTTCTGTATAGAAATAATTATGAGTAGGTCCATCTCCTCTTGGTGATACTAATGTTGAATCAGTATTCCAATAACTTGTATAAGCTGCCATATCTGAATCCAAATAACTATCACTAGATGATGTTCTACCATAAAAATCCATATGAGTTGCATAGTTACTGCTAACTGCTGTCATATATATTGGATTCCATCCGTATCCTGTATCTACCCAATTTCCTGAAGCACTTGAAATTTGTGAAGAGTATCCAGAAGCTGAGCCATCGACATAATAGCAACAATTTCCAACTCCTCTAGTAAATACATATCCACATACAGGTGTCATAGCAAATACATTGCCAGTTAAGCAAAGCACTAATACTGCTACTACTAGAGATACTTTTTTAAGTTTTTTGTTCATATACTTTTCCTCCTTCTTTTTTCATTTAAGATGATAACTCTCTATTTTACCATCTTATACTTATTAGACGTTAGAAAAGTATAATTTTGTTTCACTTTTTTAAAATTTTTTTATTTTTCTTTTTAATTTCTAATTATTTTTACTTTTTGTTTTATTTTTTTTATTTTTTCTTACTAGCAAAAACTCCACATTCTTCATCAATTTTTTCTTGAAATAATATTGAATTATTTGAGCAAATTTCTATGCCATAATATTCTTTTAAAATTTTATCATATAATTTAATTGTAGACTGATGTGCTCTAGTTCCTTTATTATGAATATATTTATTAATTAATTTCGGTCTACTTATCGGTTTACCTGATTCTAATTGTTTATATATTATTGTATCTCTTTCTATTGCTAGCATTAATTTATCTAAGTAATTATTCTTTGTAGATGTAGTTATGTTTATAATAAAAAAGAATAGTTCTAATGCTAAACACCACATAAAAAATCTCAATTCTGATTTACTCACTACATAGCTCTCCCTTCTGATTTACCTTGTATATAATAACATATAAATTAATTGAAATTTGTAGAAATTTGTTATAACTTATTAACCATTGTAAAAATTAGCATTTTAGGTGTTGGTATCCTATTATATTCAAATCCAAAATATTCATTTATACCCTTATACGTATTATTTCTACACATAGTATTAATACATGAGTATATATTCCATTTTACTCTTTTTGCAGAAACACCAAATTTTTTTGCTACATTTGGATATATTTCTTTTTCAAGATTAGATAATTTATCATTACACTTCAACATCAAGACGCATTCTGCTAAATACTGTACACCTATATTAGCTATTTCAAATTTCAAATTAATTATTTCTTGCATAATCTTTCTTCTTGTATTAGCTATAAAAATAGATTCTTCATCTGCAAAAACATTAGAATCTAATACACTCTTTATATTATCTAGTGTCTTTTCTTTTATAATAAACTTTGAATTTTGTATAATACATTCTTTTACTTCAATTAGCTTATCATATAAAAATATAATGTTTTTTGCATCAATACTTGAAAGATACTTAAAATCTATTTTTTCATAATTTTTATTTAAGTCTATTATTACTAATTCATATTTTGTCTTACGTATCATTTTCATTAATTCTTGTAAACTGAAAAAATAAAAAACAGATATTGATGTGTAATCTTTTAATTCTTTGTATAAAGTTTGTACAAAATTGTAATCATTACTGTATATTAAAACTTTATTCATATGTTAATCCCACCTTCTAGTTAAGTTTTTTTATACTATATATTTTTAATATAATTATATTATAATATTTCGTCTATTAAAAGACATGCTTATATTATAATATTAATTTGCCAAATTTTAACAAAAAGTTGAAAAAAGTAGAAAAAAATAGAATTATATCTTTCTAAGTATAGTAAAAATTATTATTTTAGGTGTGGGTCTTCTACCAGAATCATAGCCAAAATATGACTTTAAAACAGAATAACTACAATTTTTATACATAGCGCTAATACTTGAGTTTATATTCCATTTTACTCTTTTTGCAGAAACACCAAACTTTTTTGCTACTATAGGATATATATCCCTTTCAAGATTATATAGTCTTTCATCATTTTTCATTAATAATATAGTTTCAATTATATATTGTACACCTATGTTTCCTAACTCAAACTTTAATTTCATAATCTCTTCTACAATGTTTTTTCTAATAGATTCATTTTTATTATCTAATTCAAAATCTGCCACAAATATTTCCTCCTCTATTATCTTCCCTAATAATATAGACGAAATATTTATTCAATTTGTTGCATTTTTTGAAATTTTTTTTTGTTTTTTCTTGTTTTTTTAGCTTTTTCTTTTGTTTTTGTTTGTTTTTTTCTTTATTTTATACATTAGAAAAAGTCCTACCAATATTGTAGGACTTATTGTTATTTATTCATGCAATTTTCAAAATATTTATCAAAATCTTTTATAATCTTTCCACCATCATATTTTTTTATTTTATCTATATTTTCCTTAGATAGTTTCTTAAACATATCTCTATTATTGTATAAAAATATTATCTTTTCTTTTAGTCTTTCTTTTATTTCCTCACTATTATGTTCATTTCTATCGCCTATATTAAATTGTGACTGATATTTACCAAATATTTCTGGCACTATACCTACGTTAGTAGATATTACAGGAATTCCCGAACACATTGCTTCAAGTACTGGTCTAGGAGTACCTTCATGAATAGATGTACATAAACATATATCTATATTGCTATAATATTTAGGCATTTCTTCTGCACTTCTCCACACTACATTTCTATCTGCAAAATCTGCTTTTATTTTATATCCTTCTTTTCTTAATTCTTCAATTACAGGTTCTATTATAGTATGAAGTCCTTTTAAATCTACGCCATTAAGTTTTCTATCTCCATTTCCAACCCAACCAATTACTATTTCTCTTTGCTTTATGTTTTTAAGTTCAAATCTTTCTAAGTTTGTAGGGGCAAAATGTTTCCAATCACAAAAATCATATATTGTGCCATAAGGTTTCCTATAGCTATCTATTTTATTATATTCATCATATAATCTCTTATTTGCAACATAATAGCTTTGTGTATATTTATTAAATACATCTTTATATATTTCAATATTTTGTGGCTCTAAATATATAAAATCATATACACATGTAGATATTTTTCTACTTACTTCTTCTATGTAATTATTATATTCTTTATTAGCTTTAATTAGTTTTTCTTTAAAAGCATCAGACTCGAATAGTAATAGACTCTTTCTCCAAAATACATGTATTAAGTCACAGTCTAAATTTCTTTCTATACATTCGTAGAAATTATCTGGCTCTTCATACATATTAAAATAGTCAATTACAATATTATATTTATGACTTAAATCTTTTTGTATTTTTTTAGCAATTGAATCAAAAGCCCATCCTTCAACATCACATAGTAAACATATCTTAGGTTTTATTCGTATATTTTCAACAAATCTTCCCTCAGTTCTTAAATCTTGTCTTTTCTTTAAGAAATTATAAAAAAGCTCTGTATTATATAATATTAAGAATAAACATATTTTTGTAGATTCGTTTAGATATGGTAATATTTCTTTTTGCTTTTGGATATTATCTTTAAAATATTCTTTTATTATATCAAATACTTTTTTAGATTTTTGCTCAATTATATCACTTCTATCATTTGCTATTATATATTTTATACTTACGCTTATAATTGACTCAAATATAGCAAAAACATTATATTTTTCATCCACAGCATTTCTTTTTGCTATATCTTCATATCTATATAATATTACATCTAGAAAATCATTTAAATTTTTTACAGAGCTTGTAGCAGTTATACTGTTTCTCCTTTTTAGATATGAATAGCATATTTTATTTACATATACAACTTTATTTAATGATTTAGATAATTCATACATAAATAAAATATCTTCATAGCTAGTCCCCTCTTTAAACATGCAATTATTAAAAAGCTCTCTTTTATATAATTTTGTACATACTCTGCTATCTATTTTTCTCCTTAATAAAATTTCTTTTAAAATTTGCTTTTTATTATATACATATTTTTTATAATTAGACTGCAATTTATCTTTATCATTAGTTGTTACTATAACATATCCATCTTCTCTTACAGTTTCAAGATTTATACATGAAACATCTGCTTTTTCTCTTGTTATAGAATTATATAAAATTTCACAAAAATCTTTTGAAATGTAATCATCGCTATCTATAAAAGCTAAATATTTTCCACTACTTTGTCTTATACCTGTATTTCTTGCAGCAGATAGGCCAGAATTTTTTTGATGAACTACTTTTATTCTACTATCTACTTTTGTATAATCATCACATATTTTTGGTGAACTATCTGTTGAACCATCATCTACTAAAATTATTTCTATATCTTTAAAAGTTTGATTAATTATAGAATCAACACATTTATTTAAGTATTTTTCAACATTATATACAGGTACTATTACGCTTATTTCTGCCATAAATTCCACCTTACCTATTTATATAATTAAATCTTACCAGATTCTTTTAAGTTTTGCCTTTCTTCTAGCATATTATAATATAATTCCACATTATATTGCATTAAATATACAGCAGCTTTTTGATAATCATTTAGTATATATAGTAGTTCTTTTTCATTAAATTGAACGTACTTATTTACTATTGATATTAATATATCTATTTTTTCATTTACAGTATCATATTTTCTTTTAATTGATACATTCTGTGTACTTAATGCAAGTGTAGATAATATAAGTGACTTTATATTAAAAAGCATAAATTCCGGATAATTTTTCCTTATTATCTCATATCTTTCATATATTGCGTTAAAGAAGTCTAATAGGTCTTTCTCACTTCTTTTGGTTGTTAAACTATTATTTCTTACTAAATAATTATAACAGCATTTATTAGTATATACTATTCTTTTACAGTTCATAAAAACTTTAACACTAAAAATAATGTCCTCATAATTTACACCCTCTTGATAATCTATAAGCACATCTTTTTTATATAGTCTACAAGAAAAATTCTTTAGTATTTTTTGCTCAAGTAACTCTTTTATTATTTCCTTATCGTTAAATACTACAACTTCATTATCTTCTAAATTTGTTATCTGACTAGAGCTTGAAGTTATATTATCATATACATCTACTACATTATATCCAATACATGATATGTCACAATCATTTTCTTTTAGACCTTTATATAATACTTCACAAAAATCATTTGATACATAATCGTCACTATCGACAAATACAATATATTCTCCTGTACTTTCTCTCATACCAAGATTTCGTGCAGATGATACTCCACCATTTTCTTTATGTATAACTTTTATTCTATTGTCTTTTTTTGCATATTCATCACATATAGCTGGTGACTCATCTGTAGAGCCATCATCTACTAATATAATCTCAATATTTTTATACGTTTGATTTATTATTGAATTAAGACATTTTCTTAAATATTTTTCAACGTTATATAATGGTATAATAATGCTTATTTTATCCATTTTTTCATCTCCTAAAAAACGAAATATATTATAATATATTTTGGCTTTTCTATATTAGCATATTTGCCTGTAAAAATCAATAAGTAACACTAGAAAACGAGTTCTACTTTATATTAAAGAACTCGCTTTTTTTATTACTATTTTTTTTCTAGTCTTCAGTAGGTACAAAATTTTCTTCTGCTAGATTCCCATTTTCATCTTGAACTAATATATTTATTCTTTTTTCTGCTTCATCTAATTTTTGGCTACATTCTTTAGATAATTTAATACCTTTTTCAAATTCAGATATTGCCTCATCTAATCCTAACTGACCACTTTCTAAATTAGTAGCTATTTTTTCTAATTCACTTAAACTTTCTTCAAAAGTTTTCTCTTTACTCATTATACTCACTCCTTATTTTACAATTGCATTTATTTTTCCATCAGTAAGTGTTATTTTTATTTCATCATTAGATTTTACATCACTTACTTTTTTTATAACTTTGCCATTTAAATCTTCTGTTACACTATAACCACGTGTAAGTGTTTTAAGTGGACTTAGTGCATCTATTTTACTAATACTCTTTGCACATCTAGTCTTATATTTTTCAACTCTATATCTTAGTGTAGATTCAGATTTACTTATCATATTATCTATTGTAATTCTATATTTGTTTATAATATCTAAAGGTACTTTTTCAAGCTTTGCAGCCTTTAATTTTTCAACATATTGCCTTTTTCTTTCAATATAATTTTTTATTGCAATAGTTGTTCTGTTTTTATCTGTTGCTATCCTATTTACTAGCTCAGTATATTCAGGATATACTAGCTCTGCGGCTGCAGATGGTGTTGGTGCTCTTAAATCCGCTACAAAATCACAAATAGTAAAATCTGTTTCATGACCTACAGCTGATACAACAGGTATCTCTGATGCAAATACTTGCCTTGCTAAAGCTTCATCATTAAATCCAAATAAATCTTCAAATGAGCCTCCACCTCTTGCTATTATAATTACATCGACATTATTTAAAGCATTAAATGTTTTTAGTCCCTCAATTACTGTAGATGAAACATTTACTCCTTGAACAGCAGCTGGATATACAACTAAATCTACATTAGGATATCTTCTTGTTGATACATTTATTATATCTCTTATTACAGCACCTGTTCTTGATGTTATTACACCAACTCTTTTAGGCAAAAAAGGTATTTGTTTTTTATACTTTGTATCAAACAAACCCTCTTTATTTAGCTTTTCTTTTAACTGTTCATAAGCTAGATATAAATCTCCTAGTCCTTCAGGGCTCATAGATTTACAATATATTTGGTATACTCCGTCCCTTTCAAAACTACTAACTTGTCCATTTATAACAACTTTCATACCATCAGCTGGTTTAAACTTTATATACTGTGCATAACCTTTAAACATTACACATTTTATAGTTGAGTTTTCATCTTTTAATGTAAAATAATAGTGTCCTGTATAATGTGCTTTAAAATTTGTTATTTCTCCTCGTATACTTATATTATTTAAAAGTGTATCTGATTCAAAAAGCATTTTAATATACTTATTTATTTCAGATACACTATATATTTTCTTATCTACCATTCTATTCTTCCTTACATTCTATAACTTTTGCAATTACTCCATTAATAAATGCTCTCGAATCATTATTGCCATATAGTTTTGCAAGTTCAACTGCTTCATTTGCACTTACTTTTTCAGGAATATCATCCATATATTTTATCTCGTAAATAGCAAGTCTTAATATAGCTAAATCTATTTTAGCTATTCTATCTAAAGACCAATTTTTTAGCTTAGATAAAATAATTTCATCAATTTCTACTAGATTTTCTTTTACACCTTTTAGAACTTTATCTATATATTCTTTTTCTTCAGGCTTATTGTCATTTTCTTCATAACAATTATTAAGGATTTTCTCTATGTTTTCATCTTTACCAAACTCTAGTTCATAAATGCATTTAAACGCATTATCTCTTGCTTTTTTTCTACTCATTTTACTCCCATCCTAACAATAATTACTTTTTATCATTTTCCTCTTTATAATAATACACTTCTTGCTTAAAGCCTTTATTAGATATAAAATCTTTTATTTTATATTCATTATCTTGTATTTTTTTACCAAGAAATACAGCTCCTGCAATTAATGCAAACAATATAACAGCTCTTGTTAGAAATTCTACTATGCCTAGTGCATATAGAATAACTACTATTGTTACGCAAATTATAACATACTTATTTTTTACTATATAATCCCAAAAATCTTTCATATTCTCACATCCTCATATTAAATTAATTTTGTTGCTTTTTTTGTGGTTCAAAATAAACGCCTTTAATTTTAATATTTGCCTCTTTAATATCTATAGTTGTTTGTTTTTTAACAACATCTTTTATATTATCTTGTAATTTTGAACTTAATGTAGGAACAACTGTATCAGGTAATATTTGAGCATATATATTTGCTTTAACACCTTCTTCAGAAATAGATACTTCTACCTTAGTTCCTACTAATTCAGGATATTTTCTAGTTACTGACATAATTATTGATTCAAATGTATCTCTATTTAAAAATACAGTTCCTGAATCATTTTTTATAGCTAGTCCACTTCTAGATTCATCAGATGAATCTGATGATGAAAATAGTCCTATTAATCCAAGTAATGCTACTACAGCACCTGCTATTAGCACCCATATTTTATTAGCTATTAAAAATTTTACTGCTACTGTATATAAATCTTCTACATGTATCATTCCTGTAGATACTAGTATGAAAAATACAGATAAAACTATCATAACTATTGAAAAAATACATAAAATAAATTTTTCAAAACCTCTCATAATAAATATTCCTCCCAAATTTAATATACACACATAGCCCAAACTAAAATTAAGTTCGGGCTAAAATATCTAGTTTATTCTTCTACTTTTTCTGAAACTTCTACTTTTTCTTCATTTTTATCGAAAATAATTCCTTGAACATTAATATTAACAGCTACAACTTCAAGACCAGTCATATTTTCTACGGCATTTTTTACAGCAGTTTGTGCAGCCCATGCCACATCTGGAATTCTAACACCATATTTAACATTAACAAAAATATCTACTGTTACTTTCTTTCCATCTAGTTCTATTTTAACACCCTTTGAATATTTTTTGCTACTTCCTAAAATTTGGTTAATTCCGTCAACAAATCCAAGTGTCATTCCTGCTATTCCTTCAACTTCTGAAGCAGCAAGACCTGCAATAATTCCTATTACGTCTTCAGAAATATTTAAATTAGTTGCGATTTCAACTTTTTCTTCAGTAGTGTTTACTTCTTCAACTACTTCTTCGTTTTTCTCTTTTTTATCACTCATACCAATTCCTCCTCTGTAGATAAAATTTCTACTAACTGCTTATATTATAACCCATTTAACAGTAAAAGTCACGTCTTTTACAAAAAAATCAATTTTTACACAAATTAATCATGAATTATCTTAAGTCCAAGATTTTTACCACCAAGCATATGATAATGTAAATGCTTAACTTCTTGCCCTGCATCTTCTCCACAATTGCATATTACTCTATATCCTGTCTTATCCACTCCAACTATCTTAGATATTTTACTAAATGCTTGTTGAATATGTGTAAGATATACTGCATTTTCATCTGTAACAGACTCTAAATCTTGAATATGTATTTTAGGTATTACTAGAATATGTACTGGTGCTACTGGATTTAAATCTTTAAATGCACATACATACTCATCTTCATAAACAATATTACTTGGTATTTCTTTATTTGCTATTTTGCAAAAAATACAATTTTCATCCATATATATACCTCCTATTTATTATTTTACAAATTCAGCTTTTATTCTTCTAACACCAGCTGAAACTGCTTCTTCTTTTTTTATCTTTATATGTGGTATTTTAGAAGTATTATCTACGTGTGGTCCACCACATAACTCAGATGATACATCTGCAATGCTATATACTGTAACAACATCTGGATATCTTTCAATAAACATGCACTCTGCACCAGATGCTATAGCATCTTCTTTTTTCATTTCTTTTTTAGTAACATCATATCCTGCATCAATCCATTTATTTACTAATTCTTCTGTTTTTTGTTTTTCTTCATCTGTTAATTTATGGTCACAAGAAAAATCAAAACGCATTCTTTCAGCAGTTATGTTACTTCCTCTTTGATGTACATCTTTTCCTACAACTACTTTTAATGCTGCATTTAATAAATG
>CANRAK010000040.1 GCA_947628575.1 uncultured Clostridia bacterium
AAAAGCTTACGAAAGAAGATCACCTGGTGCTGATACAGACTCAATCTTCAATATACACTGGTATCAACCACATGCAGATAACGATAGACCAGATGGTGCAAACTTTAAATATATAGCATGGCAAATGGCTGGTGAAGGTGGTTACTATGAAGGTTTAGTACCATATTACACATCATCATACATAGGAATTAAGAAAGGTACTGGTGAAAAGACAACAGACTTAACAGCATTACGTTATATAATGAATGATGATACTATTACATTTGAAAGATATAAACTAGATAGATACAATGAATTATCTACACACTATAATGATCAAGGTACATATATAAATGCAGAAGAAATATACAATGAGTACTGTAAAGCATTAAAAGAAGATGCAGATAATAAAGATAGAAATCTATCAAGAAGTACAGCTGTTAAGAAAAAATATTTCCAACAAATAAGATTAGAAACAGAAGACTTTACAATAGAACCATTCGGAGCTAAAGCTGAACCAGCTAACATCGATGGTCTTGAATTAATAAATCAAGAAATAGTAGTAACAAATGCAGAAGAATTAGTAAGTACAATAACTGAAAATCCAAATGCAACTATTAAACTTGCAAATAACATAGATTTATCTGAGTATGTAGAAGGAGATGCTGTAGTAGATACAGAATTCTCTGGAACATTAAATGGAAATAACTATATAATTTCTGGAAACAGATTACCAATATTTAATTCATTAAATGGAGCAACAGTAGAAAACTTAACTGTAGAAAATAGTATAATTAATACAGTTTCAGAAAATGTGGGCGTTATAAGTAAAACAATCACAAATTCAACAATAAATAATGTTGTTGTTAAGAATTCTACAATTTATGCACTAGATAATGTTGGCGGTATTGCTGGTCTTCTAGATAGCTCAAACCTAAAAGATGTACATACAAAAGATATTGAGATTAATGCAAATACAAAAGTTGGCGGTCTTGTAGGATATGTTAGAAATAACAGCACTATTAAAGAGTCAAGTGTAAATGCAAAAATAAGCTCAAATAATACTGAAGTTGGTACATTTGTTGGTAGACTAGAAAATTCAGAAATTAGCGATAGTTATGCTGTTGGTGAGTTAGTTAATAAATCTGAACTACCAAAAAATAGTATTGGAGGATTTGTAGGAATTGCAGACAATGCTACTTTGAAAAATAATTTCGTAAAAGTAGAAATGGACACTCCAGAAAATTCAGGAGGCTTTATAGGTGAAGCAGTAAACACTGTAAATATAACTAATAACCTATCATTAGCAGACCTACAAACTGAAGGATACAAATTCGATGGTAGAACAGAAGATAAAAAACTATTCTCAACTGATGAGCATGATATATATACTAATAACTATGAATTAACTGATACCAAAGGTAGAGCGACTAGTCAAAGAAATAGTAGTATTAACAATATAATAGTTCAAATCGATTCAGATAAAATAACTGAAAATTTCTTCAAAAATGAACTACAATTTTCAACAGAAGTTTGGGATTTATCACAAGTAAATAGTGGCGGATTACCAAAACTAAAAAATAGTGATCCAAACGATGATTTAAAAATAATTGAAGACAATGATGAAGAAGCAATCGAAGACGTTCCAATGGAAGAAGAAAATAAAAGTGTAGAAGTTCAAGAACCTGAAAATAATACACAAATACAAGAGCAAAATACACAGGAGTCAGAAGTATCACAAGACACTTCAATAACTGAAGAAAATGAAGTACAAGAAGATTTAGAAGTGCCGAGTGAAACACAAGAAAGTCCTCCAGAGGAAACGGTTCAAGATAAAGTTATAGTAACTGTTCCTGATGTAATTGGAGTAAGTTAAATATAAAGACACTGAAATTTTAAATTTCGGTGTCTTTTTTCTTTATAAAAATACAAAAATGTATAAAAATTTACAAAAAAACAGATAACAATATAAATGAAATGTACAAGAAATAATATTGTAACAAAAAATAGAAAATATTAGAAATTAAGCAAAGTTTCTAAAATTTTTGTCTAATATAATATAAAATAATAGTGTAAGTAGAATTAAACAGAAATATGTTGAAACTTGGGAGGAAATATATATGAAAAAGAAATTTAAACTACATGGTTCGATAGCGCTATATATTAGTCTTTTTATACTTATTGTATCAGTCTTTACAGTAGGTAGTGTGATAGTTACAAACGGTAAAATAAAAGATGCAAGTGCTATTGCAGATGACCCTAGCTGGAATGTAAGCTCAGCTAGACCATATCTTTATTGGAAGCCAACTGCATATTTTGCAGGCGTTGCACAGAAAAACTTTATTCATGTGTATGCTTTTGAAGGAGAGAAAATATGCGTAGGTAGTAATATATATCATGCTGGATATAACTTGGATGCTACTAAGTTAGATAACCCACAGCATAATGATGAAGGTTCTGTAGATATAGTAATGTATGACTTAGATAACAATCCAATACCTATTGATGTAACTAAAAATGGTACTGGTCATATAAGAGACTTAGCTTCTGAAAAATCAGCTAAAAACTTAACTTCTCCAAACGGAGACAGTAATTATACACCTTATGTATATACAGTATCTGAAAGTGGTATATATACATTTGAATTTAGATCATATAGTGGTGGAAATGGTGCTGGATATGTTGGACCTAAAAACCAACAATGGCATGATCCAAAAGATTATACTCAAGAGCAAGGTTTAGTTGCTGCTTGGGATATTACTGTTTTTGATGAAGGTAATGTAAAACAAACTGGTAGAACTTATGCAGACTATTTAGCAATGCAGCTTACTGGTGATATGAAAGAAAGATACTATATTCTAACTAGTGATAGCTATGTATATGATATGATTTATAGAGGAATTCAACCTAATACATATACATTCTTTGCAAATAATAGTGGATTACTAGATAGTGCAAATGGTAGCATATTATATTCTTCAGTAAAATGCGAGGATAACTCACATATAGGAAATAATGAAGCTTTTGGTGCTACATATAGATATCCTGGTTCTAAAGATACAGATACTATGAAAGGTGCATATATATTCTTTGAAAAACCTAGTGAAGAACTTGAAGGGTTAATGTATGAAAAAGCAGTTCCACCAGATCCTGCTAAGAACGTTAGATTTGTAGACTATGTTACATATCAAAACGAAAGAGGAGAGAATGTAACAGAAAAAGGAACTTATGAAGGCTTAGGTGGATACTTTGCATTTGATGTAGAAGAGGCTACTACTGCTACATTACGTCTAGAATTTAAAATTAAAGGACCTGATGGTAGCTTGGTAAAATATGAACCTGTTGAAATATCTGGTTCTGTAAATCCACACTCTACAAACTATTTCTTCTGGGATGGAAAAGATGGTAACGGAAATATAATACCACAAGGTAGTTACTCTATTGAAGATATAATTTATACAATAACAACAAAAGCTGGTGAAATTCACTTCCCACTTTTAGATATAGAACATGGTGGACCTGGTATAACAATAACAAGAGTAAGTAATCTTTATGATAAAGAAGGAAAACAAATAGATGTACCTGGAAATATTTATGATAAAACAAGAAGTGTAATATACTATGATGAAACAGCTATATATTATGGTGAAAATGTAGGTATAACAGGTAAAGCTGAAAGTGAAGTTGCTGTATATAAAAACGGTGCTTCAAAAATGCAAACAGATGACTTAGGCAACAGTTTCTTCCCATATAATAACTTTACATATAAATTAAATGGAGCGGATGTTGGCGAAAAGAAAGCATATGATACATATGGAAAATTACATGGCTTAAGAGTAGGTGACCATAGCCATACAAGTAATATAATAGATTATACAGATACTTATGAAAATCAAAAAGATGTAATAGATTATTTGGATAGTAATTTAAATCCTTTAGCTATGGCTAGTACAAGTAGCGGAAATAGTACAACTTATGATTATGGTATTGCTAACTACTGGACATTTACTCCATCACAAGCTGTTACTCCTGATGTACAAGAAGAGCATATTAAAATAATACCTGCACAACCTGGAATATTTAATTTCATAGGACGTGTATTCTATGATGAACAAAGAGATGGAGATTATGATCCTCAAATTGCAGGTGACCATCCAATTTCTGGTGTTACACAAAAGTTATATAAGAAAACAGATGATACAGCACCTGAAGATGGTAAAACTTATGTATATTTAGAAAATAATAAGACTATAGAAGTTTCAGATTTTAATGTAGCAGCTGGAAAAACAATATATGAGCTTGTAGATACTGCAACAACAGATTCTAATGGAACTCATTTATTCTCAAGCTTAACATACAATAAAGAAGAAGGAACAGAATATATATACGAGGTAATAAGACCACAAACTACATATGAGGTAACATCTGAAAGAACTAAGCCAACTGGTACAGAGGCAGTAGGTATATATAAATTATATAAATATAATTCAGAATCTACTGGTACAGAAATACAGAAATTTGTCGTTGGAGGAGACGGAATTGAACTTGCTGATGATGGAAATAAGACAATAACTGCTATTGATGTAGGATATAATTATGAATTAATGAATTATGCATTAAAGATTAAAAAAGATTGGAACATAGCAGAAAAATCTGGTATAACTGCCCCAGCATCAGTAATATTTGAAGTTTCATATAATATTGATGGAACTACAGGCGTTTATGATGAACGTTCACTTTCACAAATTTTAACATGGAATAATACATATCAGTTCCTTGAAAAACAAATAGATGGAAAAGATGTAACAGATTATTATGTTTCAGCTGAGTACTATGTATATCAAGATAAAATATTTAGACATAAATATCATTATAATGCTGCTACAGCAACTTATGAAAGCTTTGTAGGTGATGATAAGTACTTCTCTTTAAGCGAATATTATAATTCTCATAATATAGATTTACCAGCAGATGGAGTATATAATATAAACAGTATTCCAGATATTGATGGTAATGGAAAAGCTGAATTAAATGATTTAAAAGCTATAAAAGAAGAAGAATGGAAAACAGCTAAATCAGCTGGTACTACAGCTGGACCTGGTGAGATAGTATCACCATTTAATAGTGTACTAGATCGTAATGTAACAACTGGTACAACAGAAATTAATATTAAAAACTCAACTGAACCTGCTACAATAGAAGTTCTAAAATATACAGGTGCATTAGATGATGGTAATGTACTTGAAGGTGCAACATTTAGAGTTTACGTTGGCGATGTAAATACAGTTAAAGCAGCAATAGAAAGATATGATAATGCACTAACAGCTCTTAATAATGCAACTGGAAATAAAGAAGAATTAGAAAGAGAATTTAATGAAGCATCAAAAGTTGTTAAAGAAATGCAAGTAGATAGTGGTACTACTCGTAGAAATGGTAGAATAGCATTCTCTGGACTTAACCCTGACCTTACATACACAGTAAGAGAACGTTTTGCACCAGAGGGTTATAGAATAATTGAAGAATACTATCAAGTAGATGCTAAAAACTCAGCTTCTTCAGGAAAGAAATTTAATGCTGAAAACTATTGCCAAGTTGAAGTAAGTAATATTGAAGCTGTAGGTCAAATGGATATTAGAAAAAGAATTCAAGGTAGAGCTTGGTTAGACATAGATAAATTTACTTTTGATGTAGACTTTAACTATAGTGATGTTGATCAATCAAGTATAGAAATACCTATTTCAGAACAAGTATTATATCCAGATTGGAAAAATAAAATACAAGACTTTGTAAATAACTTTAATTCTAAAGAAGATATTACAATAAATAATGACTCAAAATACTTAGAAACTGACGGACAACAGAGTGCAGATACAAAAGTAGAAGAAGGATTTTTAAAGAAGGGCTCATTAACTGAGAGTGCAACTTTAAATAAGATAGCATTCCCAGCAGCCGGAAATTATACATTTACAATTCGTGAAAATCCTATAGATAATGACCCTACATTAACAGTATCTCCAAGAATATTTACAGTTACTATTAATGTTGCAAGGGTTCCTAATACACCTGAGGATGCAGATTCTGAATTAACTTTAACAAATTCACATCTAGAAGCTAGCTTATCTAAAGCTTCATATCAAGATGTAATTGAACATAATGACGAAACAGGTGATACACTTGGACAGTCATATATATATGGTGGTAATAACATATTATTTACAAATGTATATACTGTTCAAAATGTTGCACAAGAAACAAGATATGTAGTTGAAAAATTATTTACAGGAAGAGAAAATAACAAATGGTTAGATACAGATAAATTTACTGTAGTTGTTGATGGACATGATGATACAACAAAGGCTGCAATAAGAAATAAAAATATTGTTATGGATAGTGACTTAACAGAAGATGCTGTAGTAGGTGATGAAGGCGTTTCTGAGAAGAGATACACTATTACAAATGAACAAGCTGAACATAAATTTATGTTTAATGAATTAGACTTTAATGATATAACATTCCCAGTAGAACGTGGAGATGACGGTATACCTAAGACACAACCAGTAGTATACTTAATAGATATTAAAGAAGCTATACCTGATGGTGCTGAAGGTTCAGTATATAATGGTATAACATATTCTACAGATGTTTATACATTAAAAGTTACATTAATAAATGCTATTGACGATATTGAATCTGAAGAAGTTGATGGTATTATTGATGAAATGATTTTCGATTTATACAAAAATTATAATGATGAAGATGAAGCTGCAAATACTGCTATTGGTCATTGTACAATAGTACAAACAGCAGGTGAAGAAGGAGTAGTAACAGATAAGAAAGAAACTCATGATGATAGACCAGGTAGCCACTTATTATCATTTAACAATGTATACAAAGCAAAGAGTGCAACTTGGGTACCAAGTATATCTAAAACAATTAATGGTAGAGAATGGGTAGCTGGAGATAGCTTTACATTTAGACTTAACTTAGTATCTGGAGATAGAACTGGTGTTAGTATGCCAGCAGATAACATAGCGACAATAGTACCAGATGAATCATCACTTGCAGAAGGTCAGACATTTAGTTCTAACTTTAGACAGGTAACATTTACAAAAGCTGGAGAATATCATTTCTCTGTTACAGAATCATTTAACAACTCTAATGGTATAACTACAGAAAGCACACCACATGAGTTAATAGTAAAAGTAACAGATGATGATGTAGGACAGTTACATATTAAATTTAATGATGATGCAGATGTAAGTCCAACTATAAACTATGTTAATACATATAAAGAAAGTGGTAACATAGACCTATATATTAAAAAGACATTAGAAGGTAGAACTTGGACTGCAAAAGATAGCTTTAAATTTATTTTAACACCAAATGAAGAAACTAAATCTGCTATTGAAAGTGGCGTTATAGTAATGCCTGAGCAATTGGAAGGACCAGATGCAGAAGGAAATTACACAGCTACAATTAGTAGTACAGATGGAGATGCTTCAAGTGGAGTTATAACAAAAAATATTGGTACTATAAAAGTAACAGATGGAGATGCAGAGCCACAAAAGTACGCATTTACAATAAAAGAGAAAACAGACGATTTAAATAATTTTGAGTATTCAGATAATAACGTTACATTAAATCTTACTGTATCAAGAATATTATCTCATGAAGGTGATATACCAACAGGAGATTTAGATGTAGTTGCTACTTATGCATATAATTCAAGTGGAGAACCACAAGAGGTAGCTCCGGGTGAAGATATAATAATTCCATTTACTAACTATGCTTATGTTGAAGGCTTTTTTGATATAACAAAACAGCTAACAGGTAGAGATTGGAAAGATGAAGATGAGTTTAAAGCAAAAGTAGTATTAACAAGCGATAATGCAGAATATGTAAAAACTGTAGATGATGCTAATTATGATGAAGTTGTATTTGGAAAAACTTCACAAACTAAAGACTTAAAATTTAAGTTCTTTAAACCAGATACATATACTTTTGAGATTACTGAAATTAAGCCTGGTGCAGAAGTAAGAGATTATATAAAATATGATACAAGTGTTTATACAGTAACAGTTACTGTAACAGATGATGGAAATGGAAATTTAGTTCAATCACAAAGCATTACTAAAAAAGCTACTCCTGAGTCACAAAATGAATCAGCAGAGAGTGTAGTATTTGAAAATGTATACTCTACAGGTGGTTTGACAGTAACTAAAGAAGTAATTGGAACAGATGAAGATAAGCAAATAGACTTTAACTTTGTTGTAACACTAGATGATAATAGAATTAATGGAGATTATGGAGATGCACACTTTACAAATGGTGTTGCTAACTTAGTTCTAAAACATGGAGATTCTAAAAAGATAGAAAATCTACCAGAGACAGTTGGATATACAGTTGAAGAAGTAGAAGCTAACAAAAATGACTTTGTAACTACTTCTACTGGAGAAGAAGGAACTATATCTTCAACAGAATTAAAAACTGCAGCATTTACAAATAGGAACAATAAAGATACAATGGTTAAAGTTCTACACGTTAAGAAAGGAACAGATGTATCAGACCCTGAAAATGTAGCAGAAGAAAATATCCTTTATCCAACAGAAACAATAAATGGAAAATATGGTACACATTATTCTACTCAAAATAGAGAAACAGAAATAAATAATAAAAGTGATATTAAATATAGAGTTGTAAAAGATAATGTAGATAAAAAAGAAGGAGATATGACAGTAGAAACTATCTACGTTATATACGAATATGATACTATACCAGCTAATATTAAAGTAAGACACTTAGAAAAACAACCAGAAGGTTCAGCAGAAGAAGTAGTATTATATGATGATGAAACTCAAGAAGGTCTTGTTGGTCAAGAATATCATACTACAGATAAACTAGACGAGATAAACGCTAAGTATAATAATAAATATGAGTTAGTTGAAGATCCAATTAATAAGGATGGAACTTTTGAAGAAAATGAGCAAGTTATAACATATTACTACCAAAAGAAAGAAACTAAGGTAATAGTAAGTTATAAAGAAGTAGATACAGAAGATACTTTACATGATGATATAACAATAAATGGTAGAATTGATGACCATTATGATGCACAAGATATGATAGATGATATAAATGAAAATTATGGTAATAAATATCAGTTACATCATATTGAAGGGGAAACATCTGGACAGATGACAGAAGATACAATTCATGTAACATACTGGTATGAAAAGAAAGATACAATGGTTAAAGTTTTACATGTAATTAAAGGAACAGACGTATCAGATCCTGAAAATGTAGATATTGATGGAAAACTATATCATACAGAAGTAATTAATGGAAAAGTAGATGAACATTATACTACACAACCTAGAGAATCAGAGATAAATGAAATTAGAAGAATAAAATACAAAGTTGTAGATAGAAATGTAGAACATCACGAAGGTGAAATGACAGTTGATACAATTTATGTAATTTATGAATATGAAACTATACCAACTAGTATAAAAGTAAGACACCTTGAAAAACAAGCTGATGATACAGCTGATGAAATTGAGCTATATCCTGATGAGCTTATCCCTGGTGTAATAGGTCAAGAATATAAGACATCTGATAGACTTAATGAAATAAATGAAACTTATGATGATAAATATGAACTAGTTGAAGAATTATTACCAAGTAATTCTCAAGGATACTTTGAAGAAGATCAACAAGTAATAACATATTACTATCAGAAAAAGCCAACTGCTGTAGTAGCAAGATACTTAGAAGTAGGTACTGAAAAAGTACTATATCCTGAAATAACAATTAATGGTAGAGTAGATGACCACTACGAAACAGAGGATATGATAAATAATATAAATTACCAAAATGACAATAAATATGAACTAGCATATATAGACACTGAAGATAAAGTAAGTGGTAATATGACAAATGATATAATCTATGTAACATATTATTACCAGAAAAAGCCAACTAATGTAAAAGTATTACATGTAATAAAAGGTACAGATGTATCAGATCCTGAGAATGTAGCACAAGAGAATATCCTTTATCCAACAGAAACTATAGATGGAAGAATTGACGATTACTATTTAACACATAATAAAGAAAACGAAATAAATGAAAATAGTAAAATAAAATACAGATTAGTTACTGATGAAGTTAATGCTAAAGAAGGATATATGACAGAAGATACAATATATGTAGTATATGAGTATGAGACAATAGCTGCAAAAGTACATGTAAAACATGTAGACTATAATACTCAAGAAGAAATACTTGATGAAGAAGTACTTGAGGGTGTTGTTGGTGATAACTATGATACAAGTAACAAGCTTGAAGAAGTAAATGAAAAGTATGATGGTATATACGAATATATTGAAGAATTAGAACCTGAAAATAAGAGTGGTGTATATCAAGAAGAAGAACAAGTAGTAACATATTATTATCAAAAGAGAGAAACAAAAGTAGTAGTAAGATATCTGGAAGATGGTACAGATAATGTACTATATGAAGAAATAACAATTAATGGTAGAATAGATGATTACTATGAAACTGAAGATAAAATAGATGATATAAACAGTAATAGAGCAGACAAATATAGATTTATAAGAGTAGAGGGCGAGACTCAAGGATATATGACACCTGATGTTAAAGTAATAACATACTACTATGCTAAAGAATTTGATATAGGTAACTTAAATACAGGAGATATAAATGTAATTTGTGCTTTAATAGTTGCTGTAATATCTACTATTACAATAGTTACTATAATAAAAAGAAAAAAATTATTAAATAAATAATATATGGAAAAGGGATTTAGAAATAAATCCTTTTTCTTTTTCGTTAAATCAGCTTTGACAAAATTTAAATATTTTGTTAAAATATTAGGTGTAAAAATAATAAAAAAAGACGACACATGTAGTGCTTAAGCACATAAATCTGATTACGGAACTTTTATATAAATGTAGTTGCAAATAATGTTGATACTTCAAATGTAACTTGGGAAAGCTCAGACTCATCTATAGTCTCTATAGATGAAAATGGTGTTGTTAAAGCTTTAAAACCAGGTACAGTAACAATAACTGTAAAAGTTGGAGATAAAGTTGCAACTGTAAAAGTTACAGCTGTATATATAGAAGTTACATCAATAGAAATCAAACCTGAAAAAACTAAAATAAAGGTAGGAGAAACTACTAATGTTGAAGTTATTGTACATCCAGAAGATGCATCTTTACCAATAGAATATACATTAACATCTTCAGATCCAGAAATCTTTACTGTAGATGAAAACCAAAAAATTACTGGTGTAAGTGCTGGTAAAGCTATTTTAACTGTTAAGACTGAAAATGGTGTTACTGCACAAGTTGAAATAACAGTAAAAGATAAAGGATTATCACCAGACACTTCAGATATTTCTCTTGGAATGTTAATTTCTATAATGCTTGTATCATCTATAGCTATTATAGGAGTAATTACAAGAAGAACTAAATTAAATAACAATTAAGTTGTATAAAAATATTAAAGATCCGCGTAGAATAAACGCGGATTTTTTCTATAGATACATATATTTTAAGAATTATCTCTAAATAAAAATATATAATCACAACTTATACAATGTATAAACTATATGTATTTTACATAATATCAGATTGAGGGTTATAATATAATTATACAAAATAATATTACATGAAATAGATAAATTATAAGAATTTGGAGGTATAAAATGTCTAAAGTTAAAGTAGATTTGCAAGAAGCAAAAAGAATATTAAATAATGATAAAGTTTTTCTTAATGGAGAAAACAAATTTAATGTATTTGATGGAGGAAAATACAACTCAGGTTTTACAATTA
>CANRAK010000041.1 GCA_947628575.1 uncultured Clostridia bacterium
AACAAATTGTTTATATTATCTTGCAATTGTGTATCTTTAAGACCTGATACTCTTTTAAAAGATACTTCTACTTTTTTTCCTTCTTTATTTTTTGAATAATCATAAAAAAAGCCTGTTTGCTCTATATATTCAGTTGTAGCTATATAATTAAGACCTTCATAAGTGTCTTTTTCATTTACTAATAACTCACTCTCTTCTTTTGAGTTATTTAATTCGTTTAATTTTTTATTTCTATTATATATACTATAGCCTATAACACATAAAACTATAACTACAATACATATAACACCAATGATTATTTTCTTATTTATAGATTTTTTTACTACATCATCACTTAAGTTCTCATTAACTTTTGAAATATTAACTTCTTTAGTTTTGCCATCTTCTTGACTATTCATATAATACCTCCACTAAACTATTAATATATTATCATTTATTAATAAAATATTCAATCTTTTAGCTAATTTAATTATATTTCTTGATTTTTTATGTAAATTATGATATAATTCCATACTGAAGCAGAGAAATTAAAGCGCTTCCAAGAATTTGGAGGTGCTTAGCCTCCAGATCTTGATTAATAAGGAGGAAAAATGAAAGAAAACTATTCAAAAAAAATCATTGATACGGAAGGATATAAAATGAATATATCCAAATTTACAAAAAATGTAACTTTTAAGTTACAAGACAATATGTCCGATGTGTTTGAAAACCCTACATATTGCAAATTCTTTAAAATGTTAAAGAATATTAGCTATGAACTTGATGAAAAATTACAATTTGATGTTGAAATTGATTATGTTACATTAGAAGCATTTAAATTATACATCAGTAGCAACGGATATAAAAACTTATACAATAATATTGGAACGAGAATTTTTGAATTAATAAACGACCTGTCTATACAAGGTTTTTGTTTTACTCCAAAAGATATTGCAAAAAGATTTCTTAATAATACAGATTTAATACAACTAAAAGAATTCTATAATAGCAACGAAGATACAGTATATAAAAGCTTTAAAAATGGTTATTCTTCTTTATATTTATATGAAATGATATATAAAGAAAAAAATCATAACTGTCTCTTAGCTAACTTGTATTCAATTATACAAGATAAAAAACAACCAAATCAAAAAAGAGACTTTGTTAGCAACTTGCTAATAGAATTTGAAAATGAGCTTTTAAAGCTTACAACTGAGAATTCCAGAAACAACTTATGTTACTGCATATTAAAAATTAACGATAATATAGATAAAGTTAACTACTTAAAATATATTAATCGTAACGACTTTACAATCGAGAGCATATATGATGATATTAATTAATAATATGGAGGAATTTTAATATGAAAGCTTTTTACTTTGCATATGGAAATCAAAATTTTGGGATACAAAAGGAATTAGGTTCTGACCTAACAATAAGTTTAGATACTTGCGAAGGTGCAGGAGTTGCACTAATAAAATCTGTAAATGTAAAAAAATTTACTAATACAATCTTTTTTAGCATAACTAATAACTTCAATAGTAATGTTACAGTAAGAATAGAAAAGAAGTATAGTAATAATGTTACATATGAAAAACTAACAATAAAAGGAAAGAAATCGAAATCTAAAATAATTAAGTTAACTGATGACGAAAAAAGCAAAATAAACGAAATAGTAGTAGCTATACTTAAAGAAGATAATTCTTCTACTGCTATGGCATCTATCACAGTTAATGCAAGTTTAAATTAATATATAGTAGCTTCACTTTATGTGTAGCTACTCTTTTTTTGCCAAAAAAAGAGAACGTAAAAAAACGTTCACAAATGGTAACATAAATAAAGAATTTTCTTAATCTATTTTAAATACCTTAAACCATGCAAAAATAATATTAAAATTTCTTTAAATTTTTTTATATCTTTATAAATTTCTAATTTATATATAAGTTTGAATTTTCAATTTGATATATTTTAAAATTAATATTTTTTTATTCTCTCGGAGGATAATGTATAAATGTCGGAGGAACATCTATACTCCCTTTTTAGACCTGTTTTTTATTAAAAATTCATTATTTATTTTTTTTCGTTACCGCCAATATTATATCATTAGTTTTATGTAAAGTCAAGCTTTTTTATTTATTTTATTTTGTTTACATTGTTTCTTTTATATTTTTTCTTACTATATTACATATTTATATGCTTTTTAAATATATTGTATTAAGGAGGAAATTCTATGGCAAATATAAATGAAAATTATTGTTCTTTAAAAAATAGTTATTTATTTTCTAAAATACATAATGAAAAAGAAAAGTATATTAAACAAAATCCAGATAAAAAACTTATAGACTTAAGTATTGGAGATGTTACTCTCCCTCTTTCCCCTTCTAGTATTTCTGGAATAGAAAAAGCAGCAAAACTTTTGTCTTCAAAAGAAACTTTTGAGGGATATCCACCAAGTAGTGGCCATAATTTTCTAAAAGAAGAAATAATAAAAAACGACTATAATTCTAAAAATATAAATATAGATATGTCAGAAGTTTTTATTGGTGATAGTTCAAAATCAGATATATCAAATATACTTGATGTATTTGATACCAATATTACAGTAGCTATTCAAAATCCTGTATATCCTGTATACTTAGACTCTAATATTATGCGTGGTAATAAAATTATATATATTACAGATGTAGATGCATTTCTACCACCAAAAGAGCATATAGATATTATATACATATGTTCACCAAATAACCCAACAGGTAATGTAATATCTAAAGAAAAGTTAAAAGAATATATTGATTATGCAATAGATAACAATTCAATTATTTTTTTTGATAGTGCATATGAAGCTTTTATACAAGATAAAAATACAGTTCATAGTATCTATGAAATTGAAAATGCAAAAAAGGTTGCTGTAGAATTTAGAAGTTTTTCTAAAACTGCTGGCTTTACCCCTATTAGACTATCCTATACAGTAGTACCAAAAGATATCTATTTATATTCAAAAAATAACAATAAATTTTCACTAAACACATTATTTACAAGATTAAAAGATACTAAATATAATGGTCCATCTTTTTTAAGTGAATATGCAATATATAATGTATATCATGAAAATAAATATTATGAATTAGAAAAAAATATAAAATACTATTTAGATAATACAAAACTTTTAGCAAATTTCTTTAGTTCTAAAAATATGACTATATCAAAAAATGTAAACTCACCTTATGTATGGATAAAATGTAAAAATAATATGTCATCTTGGGATTTCTTTTATTATATGCTAGATAATTTTATGATACTTGGAACTCCTGGTAGTGGCTTTGGTAGTAATGGTGAAGGCTATTTTAGACTTACTGGTTTTGGTAGTAATGAAGATATAATTGAAGCCTTAAAAAGGCTAAAAAAATAATATAAAAGGTTTTTTCCTTTTATATTATAAGTTATTAAAGTTTTCTAAAATTTTATCTGATTGTTCATTTACCATAATAAGAACAATTAAATTTCCTTTGCTTTCAACTTTTACATCTTTATCTTCAACAGCAACACAAATCCATTTTCTAGGATTTACACTATTTCTTATTTTATCTTTTATATCATTAACATTAGCTTTATTATCAACCCTTATTAGTACAACAGAATGTGCAATAGAACTCATAAGTGGCTCTGATGCTAAAGCTTCAGTATACTCGATATCTGATGTGCCAAGATAATATTCTATATTTTCAGGTGTTACTTGAGTATTTTCTAACATTGGTAATTCATCTTCTGGTATCCCATCATATAATTTTGCCATAAGTTCTTCTAAAGTTCCATCAACATTAGTCTGTTTATTTTTGTCTTTAGTGCCAAATACAAAAACAAGAGCTATTACTACAACAATTATAGCTATTATACCTATAACCTTCTTATTCATTATCTTCCCTCCTACGTTATTATTTTACCACATATGTAGATTATAGTAAATATTATTTGTATTTTATCTAAAAATATTGAACATTTGATATTTATGTCATATAATTTCTATATAAGGTGAAATACAAATGAGAAATGGTGTAAAAAATTATGCATATCAAAGCTTTTTTATAAAAGTTTCTATGGTATTACTGGTAATAATTACAATTATATATATACTGTTTATATCTTTTGCAAAAAAAGATGATATACATGTAAGTATTGCTAATAACGCATTAGCTAGCTATTCTTTTAAAGCTGAAAACACGTTAGTTGGAGTATTTGAAGAAGAAAAAATCGCAACACCCATTACTACAGACTGTGCAAGTGCTTTTTTAAATGCTAATGCTATGGTAATTGGAGATTCTACAGTTGAAGGTCTTGAGGCTTACGGCATACTTAACAGCTCTTCTACTGTATGGACCAGAGGAAGAACAATACAATATATGACTTCTGACCTATCAAAAGTTGTTGCAAATAATCCTAGTAAATTATTTCTAGCTTATGGTGCAAACGACTTACTAAGTTGGAATGGAAATGTTGATGGATATATTAATGCATATAAAAACGCTATAACTAAAATAAAGCAATCACTTCTAAATACTACAATATATATTAATTCTGTACTTCCTGTTAGTGATAAAGCTTTAGCAAGTAATAACGCATACTCATATCAAAATTTATTTAACCAGAAACTACAAGAGTTCTGTAACCAAAATAATATTGTATTTATAGATAACACTGCTCTTCTTGAACAAGCATCTGATGGCAAAAAATTTGAAAGTGACGGTGTTCATCCAAAGCCATTTTATTATAAGCTTTGGGCAAATAATATGATAAAATGTTCTAATATGTAGAAAAATAGGCTGAAATTAAATTCAGCCTATATTTTTTTGTCTATTATATATTGTTTACTCTTTTTCTATATGAAATAAATGATATTCCAAATAATGATACTAGAAGCATTAAAGTGATTGCTAATACTTGCATATCTGATGTATCTGGTAATTTTTCATATATTACATCAATAACTATTTCTCCGTCTTTATATGTAACTTTTATAACTTTATTTTCAACTATCTTATAACCATCTTTATCTGGTGCTTCATAATCAAAAATGTTTCCTACATAATCTTCTGATACAATAGATGGATACATTTCATTTCCTTCTGTATCTTTAAAGTTTACTACTACATCTCCTTTTTTCTTTTCTAATACATATTTTTTATATACTACTCCATCTTCGTATTCACCTTCTGTTGAATCAGGTCTTTCTATAATGTCATAATCTTCTATTTGTTGTTCAACAATTTTGTATTCTTCTTTAACTTTTCCTTCTAATTCTTCTTCAAGTAGTACATTTCCTTCTGTATCTTCATAAGTTACTATAACTTTTCCTCTTTTTTTCTCATAATAGTAAACAACTTCTTTTTCACTTTTATCTAGTTTTCCTTGCTCTTCTCCTACAACTTCTACAAAGTTATAATCATCAAAATCTTTTTTATCTGTAGTATAACTATCTCCATAATATCCTTCAACTTTATATTCATCTAATACTTCATTAGTGTCTTTATCTAAGTATCTTACTTTTACTTCTCCTGCTTTTTTCTTATATTTGTATACTACTTCTTCGCTATCTCTTGAGTAAACACCATCTTTATTATCTGGCATTTCTTCTTTTACTAAATCATAACCTGGAACATCTTGAGGTTCAGTTGTATAGCTTTCTCCTTCAAGACCAGTTTGAGTATCTGTATATAATTCTTCACCTGTATCTTTATCTACGCCTTTTATTTTTAAATCTACTATCTTTTTATAATAGAATGTTCTTTCTTCAGGCTCAACTTTTAATTCTACTTGTGTCTCCTCAGGTCTTCTTGAAAGCTCATATCCGTCAAAAGTTAATTCTTCTAAAGTTACTAAGTCTTTTACACTTCCTGTATATTCTTTTCTATCTAGTTCTTGATTTGTAATTTCATCTACATATTTTACAATTAATCCTCCTGATACTTGTCTATAGTAATATATTACTTCTATATCCTCTGTACCCATAGTACCAATTGTATTATTTGTATCTTTAGAGAAATTATAATTTTCTATTTCCTTTTTCTCTGTTGTATAAGTATCTCCTTCGTTATATCTTTGAACAACAGTTTTAGCTAGCTCACCATCTGTAAGTTCATCTAGATACTTAGTTATTACAATATTTTGTCTAGGTTCAAAAGTAACTACAACGTGCATATCTTTTGTAACAGATTTAAACTGCTCTAATGTATATGTACCGTCTACTGTATATTCAAAATCTATTGGTGTATTATTTACTTCTATAGATTTAATTTGATGTGTACTATCTGGTGTAACTACTATTGGTAATGTACTGTCATTTCCATGTACAACAACCTCGTATGGATTACTATTTTGTCCAGATATTGTACCACCTTCTCCTTTTACTTCAGTAGTTATATTGTGAGTTTGCTCAATATCTACATATCTTGTGTTAGTAGTATATACATCTCCATTTACTACTACATCTGCAGTATTAGGAACTCTATATGCTCCATCAACTTGCTCATATTTTTCCATATCTTTACAATTAGGATCTTTACGAACAGTTAGTATAAATCTATACTCATTATTATAGAATAAAGGATCTTTTAGATTTTTAAGTGAAGCAGTTATTACCTTTCCTTCAACACTTACATCAAACTTTGAAGTAACATCATTATCTGAGTCATCTAATATAACAACTTTATCTGCAGAATCTATTGCAAGACAATCTGCTAATGTATCTTTAAATACATAAGACTCATAATTTGATGTATCTGGTACTCTGTGTAGTATTGTATATACTATATCTTCATCACTTCTTACTTTTGTTTTATTTACATTTTTTTCTGGAGTTGGTACATCATATGGACCAAATCCTACAGAGTTAAAGTATCCCCAGCCTGGTGTTGGAATAGATTCTGGTAAATCATATACTTGTCCATTTTTATAGCTTTCATTATTAAGTAATTCACTATATTTCTTCATATTGTCTAGCATTACTTCATCACTACTTGCTGAAAGTTTAATTGGATATGACCTTGCATCATAATTTAATCCATATACAATATTAAACTCATGAACATTGTTTAACTCATATCTTAAAACAGCCTCTAATCCATCACTTGAACCAGCTTGTTGCTCTTCATATGCCCAATGGTATCCATCTATGTAATCATATGATACAATAGAATTATTTTGACATATTATACTGTTAATTTCAGCACTTGTTTTTAATCCAAAATACTGAGCATAGTCTATATCTCCTAATGATATAGCCATATTAGTACTAAGTGTATTTCTTGTACCATCAGCATTTTTTGTAAATAGTTCAAATTTTACTTCATAAGATTGTGTACTAAATCCATATCCTATTAAATCACCTTTTTCGCAAACTATTATATTAGGATGTATTTTTGTACCATTTATACTAATTGGATTCCAGTAAAACGTACACTTAACATCTACTGATTTTCCGTCATGTGTACCTACATTGTATAGCCAGCATCCAATATTTCCAGATAAGCTATCATCTTGTGGTAAAATCATATTAAATGTCATTGTACCTTTTTTAAAGGTTACTTGCTTACCTGAATAACCCCAGTACTCTATACTAGTACTATCAGTTTTCTTTAAACTAAAAGAATAATCTGAATTCATAGTAGTACCATTAGGTACACAATTAATTCTTGGGTCATTAACAGCTTTTTTACTAGCCGCATATACTCCACTAGTAAAAATAGTCATAAATATAAAACTTAGTACTAACAATAAACTAAATTTCTTTTTCATATCAAATCGTCCTCCTAAATTTAAAATATTCTCATATATATTATATCTCTAATAAATATTAAATTAAATATTATATCGAAAAAACACATATTAGCCAATATTATTTATTACAATTAAAAATCAAATGTATTTCACAAAAATTTCACACTAATTTTAATGTTTCCTTTATTAATAAAGCGAGCTAATTATATATTATTTTAAATAAATTGTACATACTTTTCTTACAATTTTTTTAACTTTTCATCGCACTATTTTACAAATATAAATATATTTTTTATCAAAAAAAGCATATCGGTTAAGATATGCTTTACTATATATTTTGTACAATGTAGTATAAAGTCTTATCAGGCTCTTTTATTTTTACTTTATCTGCTATTTTTTCTTTAACTTCTTTTACAAATTCATCAAAATCATAAATTTTATTTGGATTAATATTCTCTTTTTTTGCAACATATTCAATAATATTTATTAATTGCTTCTTAAATGTTTTTGTCTTTGTATCAGAGATTATTTTGTTTATTTTTGGCATTGCTTTTTTTAATGCAATATCTACTATATTATCCCCTACTTTATATCTAACTTTTGTTCTTTTTACTATATCAAAACAAACTAGTGGAGATAAATTATCTTTATATTTATCTATACATTCTATCGGTATTTTATTAAAAGTATAATATTTACCATCTAACTTATTAAGTTGTTTAATTGTATCTATATATCCATATTTTAGTAGTCTATTTAAATTTTTAGTTTCAAAATTTAAAACGTTTGGAAGTTCAACACTTGGCACAATCATCTTTAAGTTTATATCTTTCTTTTTAATTAGTGTATTGTAATTTCTTATAAGATTTTTCCTATGAAGTCTAAGTGCCAAAATATTCCTATAACCACTATTATATAGCATTTCAACTGAGCAATTATCAAAAGTACCACCATCTAAGAAGCTTTTATCTTCTATTTTAGTTCTTTTAAATACTGGTAAATTTGATGATGCTAAAATATAATCTATTAATTTTCCTTTTGGTATATCCTCTATAAATAGCTGATATGGTTTAAAATCTGATACACAAAATGTTACAAGTCCAAATCTAATATTGCTATTTCTTATCTTATCTTCATCAATATACTCTAATAATAATTTTCGCATTAGTGCAGTATCTATTCCTTTAGCTTTTAGAGCTGTATTAAGATTTCTTCGTAATTCATTTAACACATTTAAGTTAATTTGTCTTGAAAATAGGCTTTCTGCTATATCGTTATTAATATCCATTAAATCTTTAAATGATAATGTCTTCCATAGCTTTTCAATTTTATCCATATCACCTTGTACTAAAAAAGCTGCATTTATAGCTCCTATAGATGTACCAACTATTGTATCAAAGCTATATCCATTTTCCATTAAAGCTTTAATTGCACCAATTTGGTATGCACCTTTAGCTCCACCACCTTCAAGCACTAAAGAATATTCTTTCATTATACCCTCTCCTTAAAACATAGTAGAAAAAGCGGTAAGTACTGATTCAAACACTTTTTTATATATAGGTCTTCTTACCCAATCCTTAAGCTCTACTTCTATACAAGAATCTTTAATCATTGTTAAAAAGTCTTGTTTAACATCTAGTTCTGTATTAGTATTATATATTACACTAACACATTCATAGTTTAAATTCATACTTCTATAATCCATATTTGAGCTACCTACAATTGCCATTTTATCATCTGAAACAAATGTTTTTGAATGTATAAAACCTGGCTCATATTCATATACTTTTATTCCAGCAGATAAAAGCACTTCATAGTATGACCTAGTTACCATTTGAACTATTTTCTTATCTGGAATATGTGGTAATATAATTCTAACATCTACTCCACTTCTTGCTGCATTTAAAAGTGATGTCATCATTTCTTCAGATATAGCAAAATATGGAGTTGTTATATACACATAATCTGTAGCTGTATTAATTGTATGCATATATATTGCTTCAACAGGATTTTTTCTATTATTTGGTCCATCAGATACAGCAACAGCTATACCTTTACCTTTCTTTTTCTCATCTCTTCCTTTTTGACTAATCTCTTTATACTTACTATAGTCTATTTCTAAGTCTTTATTAATAAATTTTAAATCTCTTAAAAACATTAGAGTAAAGTTCCAAGATACGTCACCTTCAAATCTTATTCCAACATCTTTCCAATGTCCATACTTTTCTTTTATATTAGCATATTCATCTGCTAGATTTACGCCACCTGTATATGAGATTTTACCATCAATTGATACTATTTTTCTATGTAGTCTATTATTTAAGTATGAATTAATAAGGATAGATAACGGATTAAACGCATATACTTTTATTCCAGACTTTATTAAATCTTGCCTTATCTTCTTTTTAAATTTGCCAAGACAACCATAAGAGTCATATATAATTATTACCTCTACTCCTTCTTTTACTTTTTTCTTTAAAAGTTCAAATACATTTTCAGATAATTTCCCTTTATCTATTATATAATACTCTAAGAAAATATAACTTTTAGCATTTTTTATATCTTCTATTAAATCTTTAAAAAGCTTTTCACCTAAGCTATAATACTTACTATTAATATTTTCACATACAGGATAAGAAGTTATATTCTGTATGTATTTAAGCATATTATATGTTAGCTTATCTTCACTTTTTATCTCGTTTTCTATATCAAAAGTACTATTAAATAAATTGTTTGTCTCATTTTCTATATCTAATATTTCTATTTGTTTCTTTCTTCTTAATCTCGAATTTCCCCAAAGGAAATATACACAAACACCAAGAACTGGCATAAACATAATAAATAGTATCCATGATATCTTGTATAATGCTGAATCATGCTTAGATAATATATATATAACTGCAATTATTCTAATAGAATTGTATAAGTAATACTTACTGTCATACATAATATCTGTAGCTTTAAATACAGTCCAAAATACTAGCACTTGTAATATAAGTGCTACTACTACAAATACAGATTTAAAAACTATTCTTCTAACTATATTTTCTGATTTTCTTACATTTCTTTTTAATTTTCTTGATGCTTTATCCAATCTTCATCACCTGACTTACATTATTATTTAG
The DNA here is from genome assembly GCA_947628575.1 of uncultured Clostridia bacterium. Taxonomy (GTDB): domain Bacteria; phylum Bacillota; class Clostridia; order TANB77; family CAG-465; genus CAG-465. The sequence goes on from CANRAK010000041.1 coordinate 10,875, forward strand.
TATACCCATATTTTTTATATGCTAATGTAGTATTAAAATGAATATAAGCATTACTACTTCCAACATAAATTATATCTAAAGAATTTTTTGGTTCTTCATAAAAATTTATTATAGGATTTTTACCCAACCATAAAATATTAAAAGTAAAATTCCATAACAAACAAAATATAACTGCGATTGTCTTAAGTATATATATATATATATTCGCATAACTTTTACCTCCTATAAAAATTTAAAAATCAATTAATAAATTATCAAAATTGTCGTTAGTTAATTTTTTAAATGATTCTTTAAATCTTTCATATTCACTATCCCAACTTGAATAGTCTTTATCATTTCTATGATCTGGCAAATCATATTTCTCTTTCAAATACTTTGAAAAATATAAAGTATATTTTGTGGCTCCATATACATTCAAATGATTTTCATTATAAAATTCATTATTGAAATTTATATCAAAATTGTCTAAAGTATTAAAATTTATTACTTTATATCCATAATCTTCAATTATTTCTGTTGCAGTGTTTAGCATACCATTTATATTTCTATCATATTGTCTAATTGGAATTGTAAAAATTACATTTAATTTTTTATTATTTATATAATTTAATAAATCTTCTAAACTTTCTTTATTATTTTTAGGCATTTGCATTTTATCATAAGTCCATACATATTTAT
>CANRAK010000042.1 GCA_947628575.1 uncultured Clostridia bacterium
TCAGATTGGGATGGAAACTTTATGCAAGGCTCAATGGTAGTTATGGACCATACTAAAGGTGAAGTAAGAGGACTAATTGGTGGAGCTACTGAAAAAGAAGGAGTTCTAACACTAAATAGAGCAACTCAAACATATAGACAACCAGGTTCTTGTATGAAACCATTTGGAGCATATGGACCAGCATTTGAAAGAGGAGTTCTTTCTCCTGGAGCTGGACTTGATGATACACAACTTTCTATGGGAAATTGGACACCAGTAAACTGGTATGGATATTTCTGTGGATATGTTACAGCAAGAGAGGCAATATACGACTCTAAAAATATTCCTGCTGTTAGAGCTAACTTACTAACTGCTGAAGCTGCAGGAGACCAAAACTATGCATGGAATTTTGCATATAATTGTGGACTAACTTCATTATCAGAAGATGATAAAACAGCTGCATCTCTTGCACTTGGTGGTGTAACAAAAGGATTTACAGTATTACAAGTTGCTAATGCTTATGCAACTATTGCAAATAACGGATATCACATAACACCAAAACTATATACTAAAGTAGAGGATAGAAATGGTGAAATTGTGTTAGATAATACATCTGTAGATGCAAAACAAGTTATGAAAGATTCAACAGCATTTATGCTAACAAGTTGCTTAGAGTCAGTTGTTAGTGACCCTGGTGGTACAGCATATAATGCAGTTAAAATAAATGGAGGAGCTATACAGTGTGCAGGTAAAACTGGTAATACAGATAAAGACTATGATAGATGGTTCTGTGGATTTACACCATACTATACAATAGCTTGTTGGACTGGTTATGATGAGGCTCAATCAATAAATAGAGGATATCCTTATCCATCAACTATGCTATTTAATACAGTAATGAATGCAATATGTGCAGATAAAGAGCCTGTAAAATTCCCAGATCCACCATCATCTGTAACAAAAGTAGAGCTTTGTAGAGATTCTGGAAAAGTTGCAACAGATGCATGTAAAGCTGACCCAAGAGGTTCAAGAGTTCTAAGTGATTATGTGGCAGTAGATTCAATACCAAAAGATACATGTAAAGTACATGAATTTGTTACTGTATGTAATCGTACTGGAAAACTTGCATCAAGTGCTTGTAAGAGTACATCTAAAAGATCATGCATTACAAGACCATATCAACCATCAAAAGGTGCTTATCCAAATGACTGGGGATATATGAAGCCATCAGAAGTTTGTAGAACATGTAGTGGTGGAAGTAATGTAAAGATTTATAAAAATGGTGTATTACAATAAAAATTGCTAAAAAAAGTAGCAGTAAATATATATTATGTATATTTTACCGCTACTTTTCCTTTATAATATCAGACTTTGTGAAGAATTAGTGAAAATACTTAACACAGGTTGAAAAAAGATTATTTCTCTGATAAAATATTATTGGTATGGTAAAATGACATTTTTCGTCATTTTATTTAAAAAGCGAGGTAGGAAGATGAAAAAATTCTTAAAAAAGTTAGCGAAAATATTAGGAGTTGTAGTTTTTGAAATAGTATATATCTTAGGATTAGGAATTTATCTAATCTACTATACTGAGTTATTTACTACTACAAGAGATATGATAGTAACTACTTCAATGACTACAATGAGACATCAATATTTTGCAACTTGGTTTTTAAGTAAAGAAAAAATAGATGAGATTTTAGCCTCTAATAGGCTAACTAACGATGCTGCTGAGCAAAATTTAGCAGATGTAGATACTAAAAGAAAAAGTGATGATAAAGGTACAGAAGGAATAGAAGTTATAGATGTAAGTACAGATACATTTAAAGCATACCTTATGGTAATAGATGACCCATCAAGAGTTGAGCTTGTAACATCTCCAAACGTAGGTGTTGTTGGGTCTACAACAAGTCAAATTGTTGAACATTATGATGCAATAGCTGGAATAAATGCTGGTGGACTTGCAGATGATACATATGGTACAGGTGACGTACCAACAGGACTTTTAATTACAAATAATCAATATTTTGATGAAGTTAATCCTTATGAGTCATTTAGTATGTGTGGATTTACTCAAGATAATATTCTATATGTATCAGATAATGTAAATAAATATACAATTGATCAATTAAATCTTAGATGTGCCGTATCATTTGGACCAGTACTTATTGTTAATGGAACACCAAGAATAAGTGGTGGCGGTGGTTGGGGAATACAACCACGTACATGTATAGGTCAAAGACAAGATGGTACAGTGTTATTTTTAGTAATAGATGGAAGACAAACAGATAGCTTAGGTGCAACTTTAAAGAACGCACAAGATATACTTTTAAATCATGGCGCATATAACGCATTTAATCTAGATGGTGGAGCATCTACTACAATGGTATTTGACTCTAAACTAGTAAATAAACCTAGTGATTTTGCTGGTGAGCGTTATGTTCCAACTGCATTTATTGTTAAAAAGTAAATAAGGTAAAGGAGAAAAAGTATGAAGAAGCTTATAATACGACTAATGTCTTGTATAATAGTAGGGACTATATTTACTTTTAGTGTACTAAAAGTAGTAGATAATTATTTATATAAACTTACACAATCTAGTTATCTAGAATTAGCAACTTATAGGACAAATAGTCAATCAGAATTAAAATCAGAAGATTTAATAACTCTTCCAGATAATGCAGACCAATTACAATTTTCATATAATAATAAGTATTATACATATTTAGAAGATGGTTGCATACATATTAATAAGATTGAAGATAGATCAGAGCAAGCTGTTATAAAAGAAGATAACCCAATTTGTTATTACTACATGATGTATGATAAAAACTTAATATTATATTTTATTGAAGATACTAGTGGTTCATATACAACTTTAACAGTAAAAAATTATGATATTGCTACTGGAAGAACAACAGAATATAATGATATAGATGTAGTTAATTTCTCTAGAATTAAAGATATAACTATGTCACCACTATTAAGTGTTATATACATTAATGTTGAAACAAAAACAACATTCTCAACAAATAATACTGTATATAAAATAGACTTATTTAACTCAATGTCACAAGTTAAATCTGGCTCTATATATAGTAGAATAAGAATGTTCCAACATAATGATAGATTATATTATGCAGATACAGCTGGTGGTGTATACTCATCAGCAAATGGAACAGTAAATTATCTATTTGGATATGCAGATGTTGAACTAATTGGTATTGATTCAAGACTTGCAAATAAAGATGATTATGAAAAATTATATTTTCTAGATACAACTAAAAAAGATAGAGTATATGTAGTAAGTGGCGGAGAGCTAATTAATACTATTTTACTTAGTGATACAGATGTTGTAACATCATATAATGAATACTCAGATGTATACTTAGTATATCCTACTTATATTCTTAACTTAACTGGTAAAAATCCATATAAACGACTTGCTAAGTTATCTAAATATGTTACTTTTGAAGCAATAAAAGGCGATACTGTATATTTAAGAACTAGCAATAATAAAATTGTAACAACTAAATTACTTAAAGATAAGTAGAAAAGGGGAGTATAATGATTAATTTTATAGAGATACTAAAAGTAATATTCTTAGGAATAGTCGAGGGTATTACTGAATGGCTACCAATTAGTAGTACAGGACATATGATACTAGTTGATGCATTTATTAAAATGAATATATCTGAAGAATTTAAAGAATTCTTCTTAGTTGTAATACAACTTGGCGCAATAATGGCTGTTGTTTGCTTATACTTTAAAAAGCTATTTCCATTTGAATTTAAAAAGGAAAATGGAAAGTTAAAAGTAAAATCTAATAAGGATACATGGATACTATGGGCTAAAGTATTAGTAGCATGTGTACCTGCTGGAATAATAGGACTACTATTTGACGATATTTTAGATGAATACCTATATAACCCAATAACAGTAGCATTAATGCTAATACTATATGGTGTGTTATATTTAATAGTAGAGAACAAGAATAAAGGTAAAAATACAAAGATAAATACATTAAAAGATATTACTTTTAAAACAGCCGCAATAATTGGAGTATTTCAAGTGCTTGCATTAATACCAGGAACATCTAGATCTGGTGCAACAATACTTGGTGCTATACTTATTGGAACATCAAGAGATATAGCTGCTGAATTTACATTCTTTTTAGCAATTCCTGTAATGTTTGGCGCAAGTTTATACAAATTATTAAAATTTATAGTAAAAGGAGCTGTTATAGCAAGCTCAGAATATGTGATACTAGCTGTAGGGTTAATAACTGCATTTGTTGTATCAATATTTGCTATTAAATTCTTAATGAACTATATTAAAAAGAATGATTTTAAAGCATTTGGTATATATAGAATTGTACTAGGATTATTAGTTTTAGCTGCAATGTTTGTAGGAATAATATAATATTAAAAAGAAGATAAAATTGGAAACACCATTTTATCTTCTTTTCTTGACTAAAGTTATATATAGATATAAAATATATAGTATATTAGGAGGAGAAAATTATGAGAAGAAACCTTCCAATAATAATTGCAATTCTACTTGGAATTTGCATTATTAATTGTAATAATATATATGCAAATACAACATTTGATGTTCAAAGGAAATCTATGAAAATATACGAAAAACTAGATTTAAGTACAATTATTTCAACTGATAGTGATAACTTAAACTATGAATCATCAAACAGTAATATTGCAACTGTAAGTGAAGATGGTATTGTAACAACATATGGTATGGGAGACTTTAATATTACAGTATCAGATGAAAATTCAAGTGATACATGTATGTTTTCATCTGGATATTTTACAGGAATAGATGTTTCTAATCATAATGGTTTAGTTGATTGGCAAAAAGTAAAAAAAGCAGGAATAGATTTTGTAATGATAAGAGCAAGCTATGGCTATCGTATTGAAGAGCCTTATGATTCACAGTATGACAAGCAGTTTGCAAATAACATAAAAGGTGCTTATGACAACAATATACCTTTTGGAATATTCCATTTTTCTTATGCTGAAGATACAGTAGAAGCAGAGCGTGAAGCAAATTATTTATTAAGCGCATTAGATAAATATGGCAGTGAGTATAAAGATAAAATATCACTTCCAATAGCTTATGATGTAGAACATGTAGATACATTATCTAAAAAAGAACTTACAGATATTGTAATAACATTTTGTAGTAAGATATATGATGCAGGATATGTTCCAATGGTATATTCTAATACTAACTTTTTCACTAATCATTTAGATTTAGAAAAGTTAAATGCACTAGCATATAATTTCTGGTATGCAAATATAGATTATGATGATTTTACAAATAAGATAACTATAAAAGATACAAAAATATCTCCATTTATATGGCAATATACATTCGAAGGCTCAATAGAAGGTGCAAATAATGATAAAGGCTGTGTAGATATGGACGTTATGTATATGAAAGACAGAGTAAAAGTTGAAGTAATAAATAATGGACAAGTTGTGGATGTAATTGGCGCAGATAAAGGTGGAGTATTAGATTATGTAGATGTAAAGAAAAAAGGATATACACTAACTAGTCTTCAAGATAATAGTGGACAAGCTGTAACAAAAGATACTATATTTAATAACGATTCGCAAATTAATGCAGTATTTGATAGAATAGGTATAACAGATATATTACTAGAAGAAAGCGAAATTAATATAGACAAAATAGGACAATATAAAATAAATGTTAAACCTATGCCTGAGACTGCAATAATAGAAGATGATGAATTAATATTTGAATCAGACGATGAAAATGTTGCAACAGTAGAAAGTAATGGTAATATTATAATAAATGGAAATGGAAAATGTAATATAACTTGCTATTTAAAAGATAATAGAAGTATATTTAAAACATGTACTTTAAATATAGATATTAAGCACGAAAAAGGTGATGTAGATAAAAATGGAGTAGTTGATGCAGTAGATGCAGCTAAAGTATTAACATTATTTAAAAACCAAAATGCTACAAAAGAGGAAGTAGAGTTAGGAGACGTAGATGGAACACCTGGACTTAGTGCAGTAGATGCAATGACAATACTTACAGCATTTAAAAATAAAACTAAACTTAAATAAAATTTTAGGAGAGTAACTTATGTCAATATATGAAAATGTGAAGGAAAATATAAAAATAGCAATTTTTTCTCTGCAAGATAATATATTAGACGAAGTAGTAGATAAAATAACAAAGAAATTCTTTAATGTAGAAATATATGACGATAGTGTAAAATTAAAAAAAGATATAGAAAAAAATAATATAAATATAGCAGTAATATGCGATTTTAATGAAAAAATTGTAAATGAATATAGTAATATTTCAAATAAGGAGAATATTATATTCTTAAAATGCAAGGAAAATGAAGAATATGCAGAAAATAAGGAAATATATAATATAGTTGATATTAAGAATTTAACAAGAGAAATAAATAGAATATCAAATAATATAGTGCAACAAGAAAAAATAATGTTTCAAAACTTTAAATTAAATACCGTTAGTAATCTTGTTGACACTATATCACATCAAGTACAAGCTAATTTATTATATATTGGTGCAAGTTTGGATGTAATAAAAATGCTTGCAGAAGATAAGGATATAAATAATAACAAAGAGAAAAAAGGTATATTAGAAAATCTGTATGAGAAAAATTCCTTATCGTTACAAAAAGCAAATATGCTACTAGAGTTAATGTCTGATGCAACTAATATATCTAGTGAGTCTATAATGAAAAGTGACAACATTATAGATGTAATAAATCTAATATTAGAAGAAAATATAAAAGAAAATAATATAAATTTAAATATATCACAAAAACTAAAAGATAATTCATATATATGTGGACCACTTAATGATATTATATTTATTATTTGTAGAATTGTAAAAGATATGATAATAAATAAAGAGGAAAATATAACATTAGATATTAGTGAAGATGAAAGTAATTGGTACTTCAAAATAGAGACTGTTAATAAGTTTAAAAACAGGAAAAATTTAAGCGAAATAAATAAAAATATACTATATTTATCTGGAGTAAATTGCATATTATCTTCAGATAAAGTAATAATAGAAATTAATAAAATTAGATAATAACAAAGCGACTTGTAATAAAAAAACAGGTCGCTTAATTTATGTGTGAAGAAATTTACATAAAAATGTAAAAAAGTATTGAATTATATATGTAAATATGTTATAATAATAACGTATCTTTATAATTCAAAACGTAGAAAGATTATTCTATGATTTACAGCAAGATTAATAAACAGCTGAATAATTATATAAGAAGATACATTACATCTAGATATTTCCATGAAGAAAATTAATATTTTTTTTAAGAAGGAGGAATAGCTATGAAAAAAAATATTAAAACAGACATAGGTCTTTTAGAGCTTATGTTGTATGGAATCGCGATGATGCTAATGTACGTAGTATCAAAAAGCTGGATTATAACAGCAATTGGAATGGTACTATTAGCATTAGTATTAAACTACAGAGGTTTTACAGTAAACCTTAAGCGATTAACATCAGGATTAGTCATCATTATTTTAATATGTATGCTAGCATTTAGTGCAGCACCTAAGAACAATAGCTTCAAACCAAAAAATGATGATGATAAAGACAAAACTGTAGAGAAGATTAACAACAATGAGAACTCTGATGAAGAATCAGAAAAACAAGATGATAATGTAACAACAACAACTGTAGGTAACGGATATGGCGTTAACAACAAGAAGTTACCTGCCTACTTGGAAAGGGGAACTATGTCAGCTGAATATGGTGGAAAACCAGCAGTAAATGGTATAATCCCTGATACAAGGATGGAGACAAATGTTTCTACTACTGAAGCTTTCGATGCAGTCTCTAAGAAAAACGAGGACGAGCTAAAAAGAAAACAACAAGAAAGAATCGAAGAATTAGAGAAGGAAGGTTATACTGTAGAGAAACAGGAAAATGGCATAACAGTTGCCACTAAAAAAGACACTACTGAAAACAACAATAATAACAATAATAATAATCAGTCAGAAAAAGAGAGCATGACATCTGAAGAAATACAAGATGAATTAAAAAACATGCCACAAAACAACGTTGAAAGTAGTGTACAAGAAACTCCATCTCAAGAACAACCACAAGTAGAGCAATCACAACCACAAGCTCAACCACAAGTAGAGCAACAACCACAACCACAAACTCAACCACAAGTTGAACAACCACAAGTTGAACAACCACAAGCTCAACCTGTTTCTATAACACCAGTAGATGGTAATACAGCATATGCAGGAGATAGTGTTCAATTCAGCGTTGGTGGAGACGTTCAAAGAGTTGAGGGGTTAGACGGATTAAGTTACTCTTTAAATGGAGGTTATTTAACCGTAAATACTAATCCTGGAGAAGCAACAGTGATTAGCCCAATGGTAGTGGGAATTGATGGTAGCACAGCTACAGCAAGTGTTACTATTAATGTATTATAAAATTAGCTTGAAAGAACTTATAAAAAATTAAAAAACAATAAAAACAAAGCTAAAAATTTAATATTTTATTATCGCTGTGAATCTTTATTTGTTATTCTGTTGTGCAACATTTGATATTGTGTAATTTGTATATCAATAAAAAAGTGGTTTTGTAAATAAAAAATATATTGATATATAAATCTATAATCATTGTTAAATAATTAAATCACATTTTGTTAAACGTTTTATAATTTATTATATTACGCTTTAATGAAGCTACAGTTGGTAATGTTTCTGACTCGTAAGTAGATTTTATTATTAAAAACATGAAATCAACTAGAGAAAAAAGGCGGAATTTCAGATTTGAGATTCTTTTTTTTGCCAAAAAAAGAGGTACATATCTATATAGATATATACCTCTTAGTTATTTTAGAAAAGCTATTGTAACACCATAACTTCCTTCATAATATCCACCAAGCCTATGTTCTTTTACATAAGGCGATTCATTAAGATATTTATGTACAGCTTTTCTTAATATACCACCATTTTTTCCATGTATAATTTTAACTATTTTAACGTTATTACAAATTGCATTATCTATAAATTTATCTAAGCTTAATAATGCTTCGTCAACTGTTAAATGACGTATCATTATTTCATCTATTGGTGGTGAAGATATGTTAACGTTAACTTTAAAATTTGTTTCTTTATTAGGTATATTATTACTTTTTTCTATATTATCAATACTAGATTTAACTAGTTTATCGTTATATAGTATAGATACATTTTTATTAGAAATATTTTTAATATACCCTTCAATATTTGTTCCTTTAATTTTTACGTATTCACCAAGATAAAACATTATCTTTTTTCCTCCTAAAAAACATAGATATTATATCACAGATGTAGTTAAAATAAAATAGAAAAAGCATTAAAAGTGTTTACTATAACTAGTTATAATGATATAATTCTTCTAGAAAGGATATATTATGATAAATAAGAAAAACATAAGAAATTTTAGTATTATAGCACATATAGATCATGGAAAGTCAACTCTTGCAGATAGACTTTTACAACTTACTGGCTCAGTAGATGAAAGAAAAATGCAAGAGCAGCTATTAGATAATATGGATATTGAAAGAGAAAGAGGTATTACTATAAAATCTCAAGCTGTAAGAATGAAATATGTTGCTAAAGATAATGAGGAATATATTTTAAATCTTATTGATACACCAGGTCATGTAGATTTTAATTATGAGGTGTCAAGAAGTCTAGCTGCTTGCGAAGGCGCTGTACTTGTCGTAGATGCAGCACAAGGTGTAGAAGCTCAGACACTTGCAAATGTGTACCTAGCTCTTGAAAATAACTTAGAGATATTACCAGTAATAAATAAGATAGACCTACCTAATGCAAGAGTAGAAGAGGTAAAAAAAGAAATAGAAGATGTAATTGGATTAGATACAGAAGGAATACCTTGTATATCTGCAAAAACAGGGCTTAATGTAGAAGAAGTATTAGAGCAGATTGTTGAGAAAATACCACCACCAAGTGGTGATGAGAATGCTCCAGCTAAATGCCTAATTTTTGATTCTGTCTATGATAATTATGAAGGAGCTATTGCTTTTATACGTGTAATAGATGGTACAGTAAAAAAAGGAGATAAAATAATTACTATGTCAAATGGTAAAGAATATGATGTAGTAAATATAGGGTATTTTAAACCTGGTGGTTATGTAAAAGCAGATAAGCTTAGTGCAGGTGAAGTAGGCTTTGTTGCTGCAAGTATAAAAAACTTAGCAGATATAAGAGTAGGTGATACTATAACTACCGTTATTAATCCTGCAAAAGAGGCTCTACATGGATATAAAGAAGTAAAGTCTATGGTATATTCTGGTATATTTCCAGCAGATGGCTCAGATTATGAAGAGCTTAAAGAGGCAATAAATAAGCTAAAACTAAATGACGCATCACTTCAATATGAACTTGAATCATCTTCTGCTTTAGGTCATGGATTTAGATGTGGTTTCTTAGGACTATTACATATGGAAATTATTGTTGAAAGACTTGAAAGAGAATATAACTTAGATATAATAACTACTGCTCCATCTGTTATATATAAGGTATATAAGACAAATGGTGAAGTAATAGAGTTATATAATCCATCTGAACTTCCTGAGCCTCAGGAGATAAACTACATAGAAGAGCCTATTGCAAAAACAGAAATAATAACACCTAAAGAATATGTAGGTAATATTATGGAGCTATGCCAACAACGTAGAGGTGAATATATTAATATGAAATATATTGACTTAAATAGGGTTATGCTAGAATATAATATGCCACTTAATGAGATAATATATGACTTCTTTAATAGCTTAAAATCTAGAACTAGAGGCTATGCTTCTTTTGATTACGAAGTTACAGAATATAGAAGATCTAATCTAGTAAAATTGGATATACTACTAAATGGACAAATAGTTGATGCTTTATCTTTTATAGTTAATAGACAAAATGCTGAAACAAGAGGTAGAAAAATGACTGAAAAACTAAAAGAAATTATTCCAAGGCAATTATTTGAAGTACCTATTCAGGCAGCTATTGGTGGTAAAGTAGTAGCACGTGAAACTGTAAAAGCAATGAGAAAAGATGTACTAGCAAAATGCTATGGTGGGGATATAACTAGAAAAAGAAAATTACTAGAAAAACAAAAAGAAGGTAAGAAAAGAATGAGAAGAGTAGGTACTGTAGAACTACCACAAGATGCATTTATTACAGTATTAAAAATAGACGAATAATACAAAAATGTGTTGAATTTTGTTTACATATAGTATAAAATCTATATAGAGGGTGAACTTATGAAAAAAATTGGTTATATATTATTAGTGTTTATTTTAATAAACATAATGAGTAGCTTTTGTATAGCAGATGTATTGGAAGAACAAGAGCCAAGAGAAGGTTATTTTGAAGATTTATTTACATATGAAGTAAATAATGACGGAGCT
>CANRAK010000043.1 GCA_947628575.1 uncultured Clostridia bacterium
ATTACCAAAATCTTGCTTTTTCATTTTTTGCATTTCTTCTTCTAGCTTTTCCTTAAGCTCAGTGTTTTTTATATCGTCTAATGTTATCTTGTGTTTTTCATTTAGTCTTTGGATACAAAAATCAAAACTCATACCCTTTTTTCCAAGTTCCAAACTAATACAATATGCTTCTAATGATTTACAAAACATTAAAACATATACCATCAAAGTGGCTTTCATAACATACCTCCTTAATTATACTTCAAGAATAATATTAGACATCCTGCAAATATATAAAACGTGAGTATATTATACCACTCTTTGTTATACATTTCAACTATATAATATACATAATTATGATATAAAATGAGTAAGTGCTATTGCTGGTGCTAATTCGTTATTTTCGTACATTCTCTTTAGCTCGTTTTTATCTACCCATCTAGCATTAATTACTTCGTTATCTACAAATTTAAGTTCACTTATATCTATATCTTTATTTAATGTATATACATATAGGTATACATGTTTTTCATCTATTTTATATAGTTCTAATAATTTTAGCTCTTCTTTACTTATATCAAGTCCTATCTCTTCTTTTAGCTCTCTTAATGCGCCCTGAATTGAATCTTCACCAGCTTTTATTGCACCAGATGTTGGTTCCCATAACAGTTTATATTTCCTTTTATCTTCTGCTCTTTGAGTTAATAATATTTCATTTTTACTATTTATAATCCAAATTTGTACACTTATGTGATATTCGCCATCTTTTAATTTATACACATATCTTTTACATGTCCTATTTGTCTTATTCATATTTTCATCATAAATATCCCAATCTTCCATAACTACCCCCCTTAAACAGAAAAAGAACAACTAGCTTATACTAATTGTTCCTTATACTTTTTTACTCTTCTACAGGATATACGCTAACTTTCTTATCGCTTTTTCCTTTTCTTTCGAATCTAACGATACCGTCAACTTTTGAATATAGAGTATCATCACTTCCGATACCAACATTAGTACCTGGATGAATTTTTGTTCCTCTTTGTCTATATAAAATATTTCCTGCTAATACGAATTGACCATCAGCTCTTTTTGCTCCAAGTCTTTTAGCTTCGCTGTCTCTACCGTTCTTAGTAGATCCGCCTCCCTTTTTATGTGCCATTTATCTCACTCCTTTAACATTAAAATTACTCAGCTGCTTCTTCAGTAGCTTTTTTAGCTCTTGTTCCAGTTGTTATTTTTTCTATTTGAATCTTTGTATATGGTTGTCTATGACCTCTAGTTTTTCTTTGATTCTTTTTAGCTTTATACTTGTATACAAGTATTTTTTTAGCTTTTCCATGTCCAACAACTGTAGCTTTAACTTTAGCTCCTTTAACAGTATCAGTTCCTACTGTAACTTTGTTACCATCAGATATAAATAGAACTTTATCAAAAGTAGTTGTTTTACCTTCTTCTAATTCTTCTAATCTGTCAACAAAAACAATATCTCCTTCTTGAACTTTGTACTGTTTTCCACTAATTTCAACTATTGCGTACATAACGTTCCTCCTTAACTCTAACTTTCTCTCGCCATTAAGGTAGTGTTTTCCACTTTTTCAACCTGTTCTGTGCGGAATACGTGTACTATTTTAACATATTTAATATTAATTGTCAAGAAATTCTTGTACTTTTTCTTCAGCCTCAATAAATATCTCGTTTTCTAATTTTTCTAGCTCATCTTTTTTAAATCTTTGAAGTACAAAATCTATCATATCTTGTCTTTCATGTTTTAGACCACCAAGTCCAATTCTTAATCTAGGTATATCTTGACTAGATAGCATTTGTACTATATGTTTCATTCCATTATGAGTACCACCACTGCCTTTTTCTCTATATCTTATTGTACCAAAAGGAATATCTATATCATCATATACAATTAAAATATCTTTATTTTCAAGTTTATACCATTTCTTTAATGCAACTACAGCATTTCCACTTAAGTTCATATATGTAATAGGTTTTGCAAGTATTATTTTCTCATTATTAAGTTTAAATTCACCTACTAATGAGCTATTACTACTCTTATTTATGCTAACATCATATTTTTTTGCTAAATGCTCTAAAAAAAGCCAGCCAATATTATGTCTAGTTAAGCTGTATTTTTCTTCTGGATTTCCCAATCCTACAATTAATTTCATTATTTTTCACTTTCCTTCTAATTTTAAACGTTATTTTTATCTATACTTTCTCAAAAACTCTTGAAAAAATACGTAATTTATAGTATTATTATATATGAATTGGATTAATATGTCAATTAAACATATTAAAGCCAACAATATTACTGAAAGTGGTGATTTTGTTTGATAGATAATCTTTTAAAAAAATTACATATAAAAGCAAAACCTGAAAAGTTTTTAACATATATACTTTATGCACTGAGTATTGCAGTTGCACTTTTTTCATTAGCTAAAATGCTTAGCTTAGCTGCAGGTGATTTACATATAAGTAGAGGAGTAACAATAGACTCACTTTTACCATATTTAGCATCTTTGTTATTTTTATTACCTGCACTTGCATATTCATTTTATGTTAATTCTGGTTTACCAAAAAATGATGATGAAAGAATAAAGATGTTTATATTTACATGCGTGCTATTAGCACTGCCTGTACTTTATACCATTTCATGTGCTATAAACTGGATATTTTGGACTGTAATGAATTCTATTCCAAAATATAAAGATGTACTTATGACATATCCTGAACTTATAGCACCAGCTGTTAAAGCACTATGTCTTGTTATACCTTTATTATCTATTACTCATATACTAGATTATTTCTTAGATATATATAATAGTGAAGATATGACAAAATCTATACCAGCATATATTGGTATATCACTTTCTGCAAGTAAAAAAAGAAATACAGCTTTTGATTGTGATACTGTAATTGGTAGTGCAAAAGGTACTTCTATTCCTATAGTAGTGCCGGAGAAAAAACGTTACGAAGCGACGCTCGTTCAAGGTGCTACAGGTACTGGTAAAACAGCAACTGTATTACTACCTATGAGTGCTCTAGATTTAGAGAAAAAATTCTTCTTTAGAGAATATGCTAAAAAAATTGGATATTCAATGCTAAAAAGAGGAATTGCATATATGAATGGACCTTATGATAATAGGTACATAAATAGAAACTTCTCTTTAAATCTTTTAAAACCTAAAAATGGTATGGAAGATCAATTTGAATCTGAAGTTGCACCTTTAGTTCAATATAAAGATAACGCAACTGGTATTACAACATATAGAGACTTAGGTGTTACAATAGTAGAAAATGATGGTAACTTTATATCTCAATTTATTGGAGTTGCTAAGAATTTTGATATAGATGTATTATCTATTGATCCAGCAAGTCCGGAAACAACATTAAGTATTAACCCATTTGCTATTCCAGACCCTGCAAAAGTTGCATCAATTGTTGCAGACGTTCTTATGGCAATGTATGGTAGTGAATCTAAAGGAAGTAGCGACCCATTCTTTACACAAGTAACAATAGATGCATTCCAAAACTTATCTATATTACTTAAAGAAATGTATCCTATAATGCATAATGGTGAAATTGCTTCACTTGAAGATATGCTAGAGCTATTATATAACTTTGATGCTGTTGAAGAAATGACAGAGGAAATGAAGAAAATTCCTGAACTAGAGCAAAAATATAAATTACTTATTAAGTACTTTGAAAAGAATTTCTATAAACCAAGTCTAAATATAAATGGTTATGAAATACCAGGTACTAAGGGTAGTGGTAGAAAAGATACTGAAAAATTCTTATATGGTGCTATCACACAACTTAATAACCTAGTTCGTAACCCTGGTTTAAAAGCTGCTCTATGTGGTAAAGAAAAAATAATAGATTTTGATAAAGCCTTAGCTAATGGTAGTATAATAACTGCATGTTCTAGAAAAGGTGAACTTGGTATTATACAAGCCAAAGCTTTTGGTATGTTCTTTATCTTACAATTCCAAGATGCTGTATTAAGAAGAAAAGGTAATGAAGATTCTAGAACACCTCATTTCTTATACATAGATGAGTTTCCAGAATATATAACTAAGGATATGGAAGTAATGTTTACACTATTTAGAAAATATAGATGTGGTGTTACAGTAGCAATTCAGAACTTATCTCAACTTGAAAAGAGTGGTCATACATATTATAGACAAACTGTTCTTGCTAATACAAAGACACAAATTGTATTTGGTGATACAGTTCCTGAAGATAGCAATTACTGGAATCAAGCTTTTGGTAAAGAAAAGAAACCAGATAAAGTTACTTCTTACACATTAAATGGTGAAATGAAGAGCGATACAAGACTTAATATGAATGATAAAGATAGAATTAAAACATTCAAACTTGCTGAGCTTGGATTTGGATGTATGTTCTATAAAACAAAATCTGCAAATGGTAAAACAATATTTGGTGAAGGAAGAACTACATTCCTAGAACAAAAATACAAAGAGAAACAACGTACTCTTATGTTTAACTTTGAAAAATATATGATGTCTAAACCAGAAGCTCCTACAATAACAATGAAAGATAGTGATACATCTTCTGATGATGATAAACTATTTGGAGTTAATACAACTGGTAGATTAAAAGACCAATTAAAACAACAAGTTGGTGAAAATAACATTACAAAAGCAAACTTCATTAGTGTAAAAAATTCTAATGATAATGATGATAGTAATGATGATTTTGAAATAGTATTTGAAAACTCTGATGTTACTCTAGATAAGCAAGGTAATGGTGGAGCAATAACAGAAACTTATGAATCACCAATAATAAAAAGAAATAAAAAATAACTTAAAATAATCTAAAATAGCTACATATTACTGTAGCTATTTTTATGTTGACTTTATAGCTTTAGAGTGCTATAATATATTTATCTTTTGCATATACTCACTTTTTTTCAATTAATATTGTAAATGCATAAGAATAATTATTAAGGAGGATTGTATATGAATTATTACTTTAACAAGAAAAGTCAAAATAATTGGGTTGAATGCCCAGAATGCTTTGGGAAAAAATATGTACCATGTATTCATTGTGAAGGAACAGGTAGAGAACATCCATCAAATTTAGGTTCAAAAAAATGTTCTGAATGCAATGGAACTGGTCGTCAAAGATGTCAAACTTGCTTTGGAATGGGTGAAATAAAGAAATAGAGTTCAAAATTTGAACTCTATTTTTCTTATTTAGTTTGTAATATTTTACCATTTCTATAAGCATCTAGTAATTCTTTTAAATCGTTCATTTCCTGTTCTAACTTTCTACCAATATCTGTATCTCCAACCATTTTTCTTTCTAAATGCTCTTTAACAATAATCTCACTTACAATATCTGTTTCTTCTTTTATTACATCATCAATAGAAGTAAATGTTTTATTTTTACTTAATAATAATCCATGAGAATTATATGTTAAAATATATCCTGCTATTCCTGTTTTTTCACGATAACTCTTTGCAAAACCACCGTCAATTAAAAATAGTTTTCCTTCTGCTCTAATAGGGCTTTCACCATCTTTTGCCTTTACTGGAATATGGCCATTCATTATATGTGCATCTTCACCTTTTAAGCCAAATTCTTTTAATATTTTATAACATACCTCTTTATCTTCAATATAATGGTAGTATGGATTTTTAGGTTCTTTATGTGTATCTTTATCATCTATAAAATAGCTTTCAAATGTAGCCATTTTTTCTTTTCCAAATAAAGGTGAATCTTTACAAGACCATAAAAACCACATAGCATCCTTTTCTTCTTCATTTCCTTTATTATCAAAATAAGCACGACTTGCTGCAGTATTTATTTTATCAAAATACTTTTTGCCATTTACTTTTTCACCTAAGAACTCTACATCTTTAAAAGTTCCGTCTTTTTCCATAGGTATACATCCATGGAATAATAAGTTAGAGTTAAATGTCTTATACATAGAACCTTTTTGATATAAAAATTTAATATGTTTATTTAGTCTTTCGCTTGTCTTAAATGAATATGCAAGTCTTTCTATTAGCTCTTTTTCTTTATATGTAAGTTTATATACATCGTTAGGGTCAATAGTTGGAAAGTTAGTATCATTTAATGTATATTCTTTACCCTCTATAATAACTTTTCCATTTTTAAAGTTAATTTTATCTAATAATAGCCTATCTTCCATATGATACTCAGGATGTTTTAATATAATTTGCCCTTCTAACTTAAATTGTATAACTGTAATAGCTTTATGTATTTTTGCTACTGTTTTTCTATCTGAATGATCATATTTGTTATACTCAAATACCTTAGGCATAAATTTCTCACATTTATCATTTTTATATGTTTCTAATGCAAATGTAGATAAAGGTCTTGTATTAATTCCATAGCCATCTTCTAATAACCCTATATTATTATATCTAGCACATATACGTATAACATTAGCTATGCTTGCTAGATTACCACAAGTAGCTCCCATCCATAATATATCATGGTTACCCCATTGGATATCTAAGCTGTGAAACTTCATTAAACTATCCATAACTAAATCTGGATGTCTACCTCTATCATAAATATCTCCTAGAATATGTAAATGGTCAATAGCCATACGTTTTATTAATAACGATAATGCTACGATAAACTCGTCTGCTCTTTCTAAGTCTATAATTGTATTTATAATCTCTTTATAATATTTTTCTTTGTTTGCACCTTCTTCTTGAGAATGTAGCAATTCGTCTATAATGTAATCAAAACCAGTACTCATTGCCTTTCTTACCTTAGACCTAGTATATTTAGAGCTTACTTTTTTAGCTATTTGTACTAATCTATATAAAGTAACACTATACCACTCATCTAAGTTATCTACCTCTGTTTTAATTAGCTTTAATTTTTCTTCAGGATAATAGATTAAAGTAGCAAGTGTACTTCTTTCTTTTTCAGTTATAGTATTCTCAAAAATATTATCTATTTTATCTCGAATAATACCGGCACCATTATTTAAAATGTGTACAAAAGGCTCATATTCTCCATGAATATCACTTAAAAATAACTCTGTGCCTTTCGGTAAATTCATTATTGCTTTTAGATTAATAATTTCTTCTGTTACCTCACCAATTGTCCTATAATCTTTGCTTAATAAATTTAAATATTTCTGTTTATTATAATATTTTCCTTCCATTCCTCTCTCCTTTTTATTATTATATTAATGTATTTATATAGACTTACTATATAAATACACTTCATTAGTTATATTTTTTTCTTTTGTAAAGTTAAGTTTTCTTATTATCTCTTCTTCAAATTCATTAACTACAAATGAATTTATACATTTAACATTATATCCTTTTTTAATTTTTAACCTTATGTATTTTTCAATAGCATTGGTAATTTTATTAATACTATCGCTATTTTGATACTCATTTTTTAGGACTATAGAGTTAATATTTAAGTAACACTCTTTATTTTTAATAAAAGGTAGTATGTCTTCACTATCAAAAGTATCATATACAACATCTGAATTCATCATTTTATCATATGTTTTTTTATCTATATTTAGTATATTTACATAGCCTATTATTTTACTTCCATCTTTCATTAATATATAACTATTTTTCTCTAGCTTATATAATTCATTCATTTTCTTAGGAGTCCATAAGTACTCACTATCATAGTATGCTTTATCTAGTTCATTTAATCTTTTTATAGTATCTTTAGTAACATATACACCAAGAACTGTATATGTATTATTTCTATGTAGAAATTTAGAATATCCATAAAGAACAATGCTTAAATTAGATATTACTAAAATTGCATCAGTAAATGCTACGATATAGTCTAAATACCATAAATCATATACTATCCACATAGCATTTGAAATAATACCTCCTACAACTGCAGTTTTCTTACTCTTTAAAATAGAGAAGCCATCTATTAAACTTGCAAGTATTGGTATAACTACTAGGAAGCTTCTTTCAGATATAAATGCAATTAATACATATATTGGTATAGTAAATATAAATATATATTTGTCCTTATCTGTTTTATAATATCCTATCTCTTTTAGCATTTCAAATAGACTTACAAATAGTCCTGTCCATGCTCCTAGCAGTAGATAGTTAATACAATATAATATTGATGATATCATCTGCATAAATATAACTTTATTTAAACGTTTAGAATAATAGCTTAGTAAAAAGAAAACCCATGCAACAATACCAAATATTTGTGCTAATACGTACATATCTCTACATCCTTTTTTCTACACAGTAAGTTTATCATATAATACGAAATTTCTCAAGGAAAAAGAAAAAGCTAGCAATTTGCTAACTTAATCTAATTTCTTTATATTTGTATACATTCTTGGATGATACCCTTTAGCACTATAAAAACCAATAGCATTATCATTATATGCAAATACATCTACTAGTACATATTCACATCTATTATCTTTAAAATACTTTTCTATGCTACTTATTAGCTCTTTTCCTACACCTTTACTACGTACCTTTGATGTAACAATGAGCTCTGTTATTATTCCTCTTTTAGGACATTTATAATCTAGATAATCATACTCGCTATATCCTGGTATAGTTCCCATAATTAGACCAATAGCTTTATCTTCTTCTACTGCTAAATAACATTTCCCATTATTATTTTTTACATCCTCTAAATCGACAAGTGCCATTTTTTCATGATACTCAGGATGTACATGATCTAATTTATCTTTATCTATAGAAACAATATACTCTTCAAGTTCAGTTAATAAATCTCTAACATCTTCTAAGTATTTTTCTTCATACTCTATAATTTTCATTTTATCATCTCCTATTTAATATTTATATATTTTAACTAAATACTTCTATACTAATTTTAAATAGTTTTTTTAGCATTTCTATCTCTAAGTCATTAATTAATTTAATAAAATCAGTATAATCATTTGTAGTATGAACTTTGTCTAATGCTTCATAATATTCTAATCTACTTTCCTTTTTTATAATTACTGGATTATAACCATAATTCATTAAAACCAAATTCATAACAATTCTTGATGTTCTACCGTTACCATCTATGAAAGGATGAATTCTAACTAATTCACCATGCAATAAAGCAGCTTGAATAATTTGATGATAATTATTCCAATTATTGTAATTTAAAATTAATTTTTCCATTAATTCTGGTACTTTAATATAATCAGGAGGAATATGTATTGCTCCCTTTATAGTTACATTCTCATTTCTATATCTTCCAGCATTTTCATTATCAATTTCTTTTAAGATAAGTGAGTGGATACTCTTAATATTCCACTCAGATATTGGATTATCTTCTTTAACTAAATCATCTAAAAATAAAATAGCTTTTTCATGATTTATTGCTTCTAAGTGTTCTTTAATAGATTTACCTCCAACGGTAATTCCTTCTAGTACAACTTGTGTTTCTCTAAGAGTTAAAGTGTTTCCCTCAATCCCATTACTGTTATAAGTCCATTCCAAGTTAATTTTTTCTTTTAATGTTCTTAATGTATTTTTGGGTAAAGGTTTTTACTATCAAGTTCTAAATTTAATTGCTTTTTTAGAATTAACTCTAAAACCAATAGAAATAATCATATCTAAATTATATATGGAAGAGTTCTTTTAACTTTACGAGTACCTTCATTTTGAACTTGTGCAATTTTTGCACAAGTTGAATTTTCATTTAATTATTTATTATAGAATAAAATATTTTTTTTATTTCCAATTAATTTATCTTTCACATTACACCTCCTTGTATAATGAACATATAGTTCATTTGTATTTTTTATATATATTATACAATTACAAATAATATTAAACAAGTAATTTATTATTCAAAAAAGATGTCAACATTTTTATCAACATTGACATCCTTTATTTTCAATAGATTTTGTCCACATTTTAATAATCGGAGGACAAAGTTAATTTTTATTTATATCCCTTATTTTATACGTTTTTACCACAGCAGTTTTTGTATTTTTTACCACTTCCACATGGACAAGGGTCATTTCTGCCTATTTTCTTTTGTACTTTTACTGGTTGTCTTTTAGGTGTATCTTCACCACCGCTATTAGTAACCATATTAATAATATTATTAGTCATTTTTACATTTGTAACTTCTTCCTTTTTCTTAGGTTTTAGTGAGAACACAGCTTTTACAGATTCTTCTCTTATACTTCTTACTAATTCTTCAAACATATTAAATGACTCTATTTTATATGCTTCTATTGGATTAGTTTGAGCATAAGCTCTAAGTCCAATACCTTCTTTTAAAGCTGTAATAGCATCAATATGATCCATCCATTTTTGATTAACAGTATTTAAAACTAAGTATTTTGCTATTTTATTAAATTGATCTTCTATATTTAATTTTTTAGCTTCTTCTACTCTCTTTTGATAAATAGCATCAATTTTCTCCATTAGCATTTCGTTCATATCGTCTTCATTTAGGCTCTTGATGTCTTCTTTGCTTAGTATGTTGTCTTCGCTAAATAAGTTCTTTAAAACGGCATTTACAGCGTTATAATCTATACTATCTATATTATCTGCATTTACAAAGTATTCAGAAACAATAGAAGATATTATACCTGTATATAATTTTCTAACTATATCATATATATCTTCACTTGCAATAACATCTCTTCTTTGTGAGTATATAATCTCTCTTTGTTGGTTCATTACATCGTCATATTCAAGTACGTTCTTTCTTATTGAGTAGTTTCTACCTTCTACTTTCTTCTGTGCACTTTCTATTGTACTAGTTAGCATTTTTTGTTCAATTGGCATATCATCTGGTAATCCTAATGCTTCAACTATACCAACCATTCTATCTGAACCAAATAGTTTCATTAAATCATCATCCATAGCGATATAAAAACGAGATTCACCTGGGTCACCTTGACGTCCAGAACGTCCTCTTAACTGATTATCTATACGACGAGATTCATGTCTTTCACTACCTATTATTCTAAGTCCACCTGCTTGAATAACTTTTTCTTTTTCCTTTTGTAGTTCAGGCTTATACTTTTTCTCTATTTCTTCCATATCCTTTTTAGCATCTATAACTCTAGGGTTATCATTTGGTATAGGAGTAATAGCAAGTTCTATTTCTTCAGCATCATAACCTTTTTTAGCAAGTTCACTTCTAA
>CANRAK010000044.1 GCA_947628575.1 uncultured Clostridia bacterium
GGCCCGTTGGTCAAGCGGTTAAGACGCGACCCTCTCAAGGTCGAATCATGGGTTCGATTCCCGTACGGGTCACCAAATATAATTACTTAGAAGTCGCTATTTTAGCGACTTTTATATTTAGGAGGGGTTATAATGGCAATATTTAATCAAAAAGTTACTGTTGTAGATATAGGTAAGGATTATCTACTATCTAACAGAGGTTTTTTACGTGTACTACAAGAAGCAGCAAATCTTGCTAGTAATGAAGTAGGTCATGGAATTTCAGATATAGAGTCTACAGGAACAACATGGGTGCTTTTATATTGGCGTCTTAATATATTAAAACGTGTAGAATATAATTCTACTCTTTGTATAAAAACATGGACAAACTTTACTAGTAAAATTTACTCTATTCGTTATTTTGAAGTTTATTGTAATGATGAGCTTATTGCAAAAGCTGATTCAAAATGGGTATATGTAGATTCAGTAAAACATTCTATACAAAAAATCCCAGAAGATTTAATTAATTTATATAATCCTATAGAAGATAAACTATTTGAAAGTGAATATAATGAGAAACTAAAATTACCATATAATCTACCTGAAGTTTATTCATATAAAATAATGAAAAGGGATTTAGATGCTAATCATCATGTAAATAATATATCTTTTCTAGATATAGGACTTGAGGCTTTACCTGACAATATTAAAATTGATGATTATAATAACTTGTATATAACTTTTAAAAAGGAAATGAATTACAAAGATAATATATCATGCTACTATGAATTTAAAGAAAATAGACATATTGTATATTTATATAACAATACAACTAATGTACTTAGCGGAACTATTGTTATAGAGTAAAAAAAATCTTGGAAATCCCAAGATTTTTTTATGCTATTTTTTTGCCTTACTTAATTTTTTTGTATTTACAAATACATATTGTCTTTTTTGGTATAAATTCTTTATTACAACTAAGATAATTATTATAAAAATAACAAATGCTAAAACTAGAATATAATTTTTAGAAAACCACTTTTCAAAGCTAAATTCTACTTTTTCTTCTAATATTATATCTACATTATCTATCTTTTCATCGTTATAATATACTTCTACTTCTCCAAGCTTTTCTCCAAGTTGCATATAAGGTGTAACTTGAGTTTCACCATTATATACTAATTTTATGCTCTCTTTATCCACATTATCCGTATAAACAGATATATCTTTTTTAGCTTTAATCTCTATCTTATCTTTAACACCATATAAAGTATCTATTTGTGCTATTATATCGTTCTTATTTACAATATTTTTATATGAATATTTATTTGCTATATAATCGTATAGAGTTTCAGTATCAGTAAGATTATATGGAACAATAGAATACATATCCGCACCTGCTGTAATGCATAAAAGTGTATTTCCTTCATCTACAGCATAACTTGCTAAGCAAATACCAGCATCACCTGTTGTACCTGTTTTACCACCTAATGTATATTTTAACTCTACATTTTTTCTTTGTGATATAGAAGCAATTGAGCTATCTA
Organism: uncultured Clostridia bacterium; assembly: GCA_947628575.1. Taxonomy (GTDB): domain Bacteria; phylum Bacillota; class Clostridia; order TANB77; family CAG-465; genus CAG-465. Next base: position 1,527 of record CANRAK010000044.1, read on the forward strand.
CTGTTAATTTTCCATCAGATGTAGTATAGCTTTTCATAGTCATTATTTCTTTTAAAACTGGATTTTGGAGTGCATACTTAAACATTTTAGCAACATCATTTATAGTAGAGTAATTTTGTTCATCGTCTATTCCTATTACATTAGCAAAATGTGAATTTGTCATACCAATTTGAGTTGCCTTTTCATTCATCTTCTCTACAAATACATTCATATCGCCAAATACACTCATTCCTAGTGCTAATGCACTATCTGCACCAGATGGAATTAGCATAGTAGCAAGTAGGTCATAATATGTTAGTTCATCTGTTTGCTCAATTTCAGCAATAGCATAATCATCTTCTAATATTGCATTTATACTATCAAAATCTACTGTAACTTTCTCATTTAGATTATCTATATTTTCTATTGCAACTATAGAAGTCATAACCTTAGTAATACTTGCTATAGATATTACAGCATCCTCCTCCTTACCATATAGTAATTCTAAATCGTCATCCATCAAGTATACACCTGCATGTGGTGATACAATTTCTGGTGCTTCTACATCTACTGCATATATGCTTCTAATGAATAAAATATTAAATATATATATTAAACTTACAACTTTTAAAATTAAATTCCTCATAATAATATTCTACTCTAAATATATATTTTGTCAATAAGGAAAATATTCGAATATTTATCTAATATTAGCAAAAAATACTATTAGGTGATAAAAAAATGATACAATTAACTCATAGATTTGAAATGAGAGATGGAATACCACAAATTGTTATTTATGTATATACGCCAATAGAATATGAATTTGCATTAGATATTGACTCAGTAAAAAAAAATGCAGTAAATACAGTTGGGAAAATTAGAGAGTATGTTCAAAAAAATTTTTCAAATACCAATAACTCTACTGTAATGCTAATAGTTAATGGCGTAATTTTAGGAAGTGTTGCACTAACAAACATTTTAGTTGGAAAGTAAAAAAGCACCGTTAAGGTGCTTTTTATTAATTTACAAAGTTTTCACAATTTCCTGTTTCAAAAAATTCTTTTATATTCTGCATACTTATTTTTCCAATTTGATTTAAAGCTTCTTGTGTAAAGAATGCTTGATGTGCTGTTATAACTACATTTGGCATTGTTAATAGTACAGAAAGTTCAGTATTTCTATAATATGAATTAGACATATCATTTAAGAAAAAGTCTTCCTCGTCATCAAAAACATCAAGTCCAAGTCCACCAATTTTCCCTTTTCCTAGTTCTTCTATTAAGTCATCACTATTTATTAGCTTTCCTCTACTTGTATTAATTATAACTACACCCTGCTTCATCTTACTAATAGCTGCTTTATTTATCATATTCTCATTATCTTTTGTAAGTGGACAATGAAGTGATATTATGTCTGATTTTTCATATAGTTCATCTAAATCTACATATCTAAATTCATTTTCTTTAGCATATTGTTCATCACGATATATATCATAAGCTAAAACTTCTGTTCCAAATCCTTTCATTATATTAATAAATACTTTACCTATTTTTCCTGTACCTATTACTCCTATTGTTTTTCCATGAATATCAAAACCTAATAATCCATTTAATGTAAAGTTATATTTTTTTGTTCTTTGATATGCTTTATATATTTTCCTATCAAGACTTAATAATAAAGCAACAGCATGCTCTGCAACAGCATAAGGTGAGTAACCTGGTACTCTTACTACTTTCATATTTTCAGGTAAATTTTGTATATCTACATTATTAAATCCTGCACATCTTAAAACTATAAGCTTTACTCCACATTCATTTAATATATCTAATGTTTCTTTATCTGCTATATCATTTACAAATATACAAACTGCATCATATCCTTTTGCTAAAGGTGCAGTTTCTTTATTTAGCTTTGTTTCTAGGTAAGTTATATCATAGTTATACTCTTTATTATATTCTTCAAATAATTTTTTATCATATTCTTTTGTATCATAAAATAATATCTTAATCATATATTTACCTCCAATTAGCAAATTATATTATATCATTATTCTTACCCTCCTACAATAATTTATAATTAAAAGTTTAGAAAAAGCCAAAAATTTGCATTTTATATACAATTTATGGTATAATATAAAAGTGAGGTGTCTTATGAAAATAGAGGAAAAATTTAAATTTTTTGATATCCTTTCAGACAATACACTATGTTCTTATGATGACGAATATAATCAATTTGTAAAAGAAATATTAAATAATGATATTGTATGTTTAATGAAGAAATTCATACAACATGGCAGTACAACTTGCTATGACCATTGTGTTAGTGTTTCTTATTACAGTTATAAAATAGCAAAAAAACTAAACTTAGATGCAAGATCTGTTGCAAGAGCCGGTTTACTACATGACCTATTCTTATATGATTGGCATGAAAATAAAGAAAAGTTACCATTATTTAAAAAACATGGATTTACACATCCACAAAGAGCATTAGAAAACGCATGTAAGTACTTTAACTTAAATGAAATAGAAAAAGATATCATTGCTAAACATATGTGGCCACTTACTTTTAGAAAAATACCAAAATATAAAGAAAGTGTTGTTGTTACTATGGTAGATAAATACTGTTCTACTAAAGAAACTTTTGAGCCACTATTTAATAAAATAACAAGCTTTAGTTTTAGTTCGAAAAATCAAGCTTTATAAAATAAATAAACCAGCAAGTAAATGCTGGTTTATTTATTTTTTATATTTTATCCTTGATAAAAATAGTAACATACTTTATTTTTAACTTTCTATGACGTACAATATTTTTCTTTATGTTGTTTTCTATTCTTGTAGCATCTATTAAGCTAATTTTAGGGTCCATAACAATTGTAAGTTGTAACTGGTAATATGCACCATATTTTATTAAACATACTTTTAAATCTTTTATAGCTTCCTCTTTAAGTACTAGCTCTTTTACTTTATCTATTTGTTCTTTATCTTCTTCAACTTCACCTATTAATGCAAGCGAATTATCTCTAATAATTTGATATGATGTTTTTAGTACAATAACACCTATCAGTATAGAGCCTACTACATCTGAGTACTTAAGTATACTTACTTTATCTGAAAATTGTAAAAGTATAGTTATTATTATAACTCCTATAGTAGAGTATAAATCTGCTTTAGATTCTTTTACTGATGTAATAAGTACTTGACTATTAATTTTTTCACCTGTTTTATGCATAATAAATATAGCTAATAACTTTAATATGAACACTGCAATTAATAATATAAGTACAGATAATTGTGGTATAGTCTGCTCTTTTCCAAATGAGTTAAATATTATAAATATACCTAATAGTAATAGTACAATTCCTACAAATAAATTTGTTAAATATTCTACTTTTCCAAATCCAAATGGATGTACTTTAGTAGGTCGTTTTTTAGATATTTTTGAGCCAATAAGACAAACTATATCTGTTATAAAATCACTAAATGTATGCATACCATCAGCAAATAGTGAGCCTAAATTAAAAATAACTCCTCCTACTACCTTCATAATTGAAATTACTAAATTATTAATCATACTATAAATTAAAATTTTAGATTCCAGTTTCATTTGTTTCTCCTTATTTTCTTTAGTATACTTTAAATTCTATTATCCTTATATTCTAAATATAAATCTTCTAATTTATCCATTTTCTCGTTCATTTCAAGTTGTAACTGAGATATACTATTATATTCTTTACTTACAATAGCCTCAGTAATTTTAGATAATATACTCTTTTTACCTATATCATCCTTAGCAAGCTCTCTTTTTAGAGTATCTATCTTTTTCCATAATTCTTCATCATAAGCATTATTTTCTTCTAGTTTACTATATGATATTACTTTTCTCCTATTTTCTGGTATTATCCTTTGCTCTAAATCTAATACCCAATTATTAATAGATAGATTAGAATATGCTTCTACTATATCTTTTCCAAGCATTTCTTCTATTATATTCTTCTCATCTAACCTTGAAACATTCTCATATACTGTTCTTGGGCAAATACCAAAATATTTATTTCTTTCTTCTTCAGTATACTTTTCAAAAATATCATCTTCTTCTCTGTATAGTCTGTTTTTAATAAAGTATTTACCATCATCACTATACTTTTTACAGAACTCTTTTTCTATTTTACCATTACTAATATTTTTTTGTAGTGTAAAATCTAAACCATCTTTAATAGCTGAATACATTGCAGATATAGACATATATATATTAGTTGTTGGATTAGGCGATCTTACCTCAAATCTAGTTGCTAAAGGATTATTTTTATCTCTAATTAAGCACGCAAGTACTGTCCTATTTCTACTTTCCTCATTTGCACTATTTCCAATAGATGCTACTATATGTGTAGGAGCTTCATATCCTGGTGTTAATCTATTTAATGAGTCAGTTGTATTAGATATAAAAGGATTAATATACTCATAATTTTTAAGTATTCCCATTATCATACCCCAACCAATTTTACTCATATATGTATTCTTCTCTATTGGTTCTAATAAATTAATCTTCTTTCCATCTTCTTTTTTAAGCATTATACTTAAATGACAATGTTTACCATTTCCTGCTACCTTTTTAATTGGCTTTGCATTAAAGCTTACCTCAAGTCCATTTATTCTAAATATTTCTTTAACTAGTATTCTAGCAAGAAGCTCATTATCCAATGCTGTTACAACATCGCTATATTTCCAGTCAATTTCTAATTGCTCTACTATATGTGAATTTGAGCCTTCTGCGATATAATTTTTTATACCACCAACTTCTTTATGTCCCATTTCTGGTTTTATATTATATAACTGCAATACTTCCAAAGTTTGCTCTAAAGCTGTTCTAACTATTCCTTTAGTTCTTTTCCAATATTGCTCTTTTAAAGACTGAGATAATACTAATTTATGCACATTAATTGCATCGTATGGTGTTCTTACCCAAAATTCAAGTTCTGTTCCAAGCATAAACTGTATATTATTATAATCTTGTATTTTATCTATATTATAATGATTTAAAATTTCTTTATTATTATTTATTTTTTCTACTAGGTATTTCTTTAACTTATCTGCTGTTGTTCTAATTATATGTCTTGAATCTACAAATTTACCATTATGTAATAAGAAAGACCATATTCTTAATGTACCTGTTGGTAACTGTGTCTTTGTATCAATATTTTCATAATTATAATCTACATACCAATCTACAGTTCTATCTGGTATTAAGTCTACTCTTGCATCAGATAATGTAGCTAAGTTTCCTAGATTAACTGATGAGCCGTCTGTTTGAATACCACCATTTATTAATTCATCCATATTCTTAATGAAATAATCTATTGGTATTTTTTCATCTGTATCTTTTCCTAATAGATCTACTGCAACAAAGGAAGCAAACTTTATTTCTTGATGTTTCTTTAATATTTTTATTAAATCTTTTTTGTTACATTTACTACTCTCTATCTTGTACACTAATCTTTTGTTATAAATAAATCTGTTTTCCATATCTTTTTGCTTTAATTCTTACTACTAATTAAAGCTTCCCCCTTTCTGCTTTTTTATATATTTTCTCTACTAAAATATGATTATACCATAATATTGCAAATTATCCAAATTTACATATCCTACTAATATAATATTATATTTTTAAAGTAAGGTGAAATTATATATGAATATTGAATTAATTTATTTTTACTAGTATAATGACTTTAGGTGATATCTATGGAAATTAAATTAGTAAATAAAAAACTTATACCTGCATATATAGTTCTTGTAGTTATATTTTTAATTGTTCTTTATGCACTACTAAATCCACATATATTAAGTAAAAATGAAATTATGGAATATGTGTACGAAGATAAAGATGTTCCATCAGATTTCTTACAAAGTGATTTAGCAGAAAATATAGAACAAATAAAAGGTGTCTACCCTATTAGAGTAGAACATTTAATGCACTCTGCAAATTCTTTAGATGAAGCTATGGATATTGCATACAGCTTTTTTGGAGAAGACCAAAAAAATAATATTGAAATAACTTTAGTTTCTGAAAATAAGTATTATTATCTTTTAAATAGTAAATCAATTCTAGACTATACTCCAGATAATTATTACATATTTACTATATTTAAGAAAGATATTTTTGATGTAGAAACTAAAACATTATATACTACTGATACAGAAGATATTAAAAATATACTAAATACGCTATATTATATTGATTCAGAAGGAAAAATTGTAAGCTCTAAAACAACTAATTCTAAATATTCATTATATTTTATAGATGTATCTTATGGGGATAATAACATAAAAGATGAAGTATATTATAAAAAAATAGATGTATCTTTAGAAAATAAAGATGAACAAGGTAACATTGTCCTAAAACTTCCAAATGCTGACCTTTTTGAAGGCACATTAATACGTAAGGTTTCAGGAAATAGCAACAAAAAATAATAGGAGGAAAATTATGGATAAATCAATTTTAAATAACATTAGTTACGGTATGTATATTGTAACAGCTAAAGATGAAAAGAATGTTGGATGTGTAATTAATACACTTACACAAGTTACAAGCGATGACCCACTAATATCTGTTTGTATAAATAAACAAAATTATACTAATACAGTAATTAGAAAAACAAAAAAATTTGCTGTATCAATATTATCTGAAAAAACTAATTCTAATATTATATCTACATTTGGATTTAAATCTTCAAAAGATATAGATAAATTTGATAGCCTATCTTACTCTTTAGTAGATAATATACCAGTACTTGATGAAAATACATGTGGATATATTATATGCGAACTAGTTGATGTAGTTGATGCTAATACTCATGATATTTTTATAGCAAAAATTATAGATACTAAAAAGTTACATGACTATACACCAATGACATATAAATACTATCATGAAGTTATTAAAGGAAAAGCACCAAAAACAGCACCAACTTATATAGAAGAAACAGTAGATACAAAAGATAAAGAAGTTTGGGTTTGCAATATATGTGGATATGTACATGAAGGGCCACTTCCAGATGGTTTTGTTTGCCCTATATGTGGTGTAGACGCAAGTAATTTTAAGAAAAAAGAATAAAAAAGTAGAAAAAAACTTGCAAAAGTTTTTCATTTATTGTATAGTATTTAGCAAGGGGGAAAAAAGTGAGAAAGTTTAACATTTTAAATACTTATACAAATATGAAAAATGATAATGTTTTACTTGCTATTATTGCCCCATTAATATTAGTTATATATATTTTATCTTTATATATTATATTTTCGAAAAGAGCACTTAATATTTTTTAATATTAAGTGTTTTTTTATATATTTTTTTAGGAGGTATTTTTTTATGAAGGAGGCAAATTTAATTTTAGATGTTAACGAAAAGCCACCAGTGCTAAAATGGATAATATTAGCACTACAACATGTCTTTGCAATGTTTGGAGCAACAATACTAGTTCCAATACTAGTAAATAGTGCTGCAGGACAAACAGTACTTACAATACCAGTTGCACTTGTTACATCAGGTATTGGTACATTAATTTACATTTTATGCACTAAAGGAAAATCACCAGTTTATCTAGGAAGCTCTTTTGCATTTATAACACCACTAGCATTAGGAGCAATAAAAGCTGGTGTTGGTGGAGCAATGGTCGGAACAATGCTTGTTGGTATAATTTATGTGATTGTTGCTATAATAATTAGTTTCTTTGGAAAAGATTGGATTAAGAAACTACTACCACCTATTGTTATTGGTCCAATGATTATGATAATAGGTTTATCGCTTGCATCAAATGCTGTTTCAGAAATAGGGATTAGCTCAGACATTACTGCAATAGATTATAAAGGAGTAATAGTTGCACTTTTCACTTTCTTAGTTACAGCAGTAGTTATGCTTAAAGGAAAAGGATTCTTTAGAATAATACCTTTTCTAATTGGAATTACTTCAGGGTATATTTTAGCAGTAATATTAGGAATTGTAGACTTTACACCTGTACTTGAAGCTACATTTTTTAGCCTACCAAATTTCGTATTACCATTTATATCCTATACACCAACACTTGCAGCAGCACTTACTGTTGCACCAATAGCTTTAGTTACAATGGCAGAACATATAGGCGACCATACAGCACTTAGTACTATAATTGGAAAAGATTTATTAAAAGAGCCAGGATTAAATAGGACATTACTTGGTGACGGTGTTGCTACATTTATTGCAGGAATTTTAGGAGGTCCTGCTAATACTACATACGGTGAAAATACATCTGTAGTTGGTATGACAAAAATAGCTTCAGTTTGGGTAATAGGACTTGCTGCAATTTTTGCTATAATGCTTGGATTTTTAGGTAAATTTACTGCTATAGTTTCTACAATACCTAATGCAGTACTTGGTGGTGTTTCACTATTATTATATGGATTTATAGCTGTAAATGGTTTAAAAGTTTTAATAGAAAACAAAGTAGATTTTACCAAATCAAGAAATGTAATAATAGCATCTAGTATGCTTGTTTTAGGTCTTGGTGGAGCTGTAATAAACGTATCTACTGTAGCAGTATCTGGCATGAGCCTTGCTGCAATAATAGGTATATTATTAAACCTATTCTTACCAAACGAAAAAGATAATGATAATATAGTAGAAAATACTGAAGAAAAAGAAGAAGAAAATAAAAACACAGAAAAAACAGATAATTTAGTTGTATTAAATCACCCATTAGTAGAACATAAATTATCTATTCTAAGAGATAAAAAAACCGGTACTAAAGAATTTAGAGAATTAGTTGGAGAAATAGGTATGTTTCTATGTTATGAAGCAATGAGTGATGCTAAACTTGAAGATGTAAAGATAGAAACACCAATTAAAAAGATAGATGCAAAAAGACTAGACGAAGATAAATATGCATTTTTACCTATACTTAGAGCAGGAACAGGTATGCTTGATGGACTAATAAAAGTAATACCAAATGCTAAAATTGGACATATAGGTATGTATAGAAATGAAGAAACATTAGAACCTGTAAGATATTTCTTTAAAGTACCTAGTGATATAAAAGAAAGAGAAGTTTTAGTACTAGACCCTATGCTTGCAACAGGTGGTTCGGGTTGTGATGCAATAGCTCAGTTAAAGAGCGAAGGAGTAAAAAACATCAAGTTCTTATGCTTAATTGCTGCTCCTGAAGGTGTAGAAAGAATGCAAAAAGAACATCCAGATGTTAAAATATATACTGCAGCACTAGATGAAAAACTAAATGAAAATGGATATATAGTACCTGGCCTTGGAGATGCCGGAGATAGAATATTTGGTACAAAATAACCTATATATATAATGAGTATTAAATATCACTTCACTGCAACTTTTGTTGCAGTGATTTTTGTTTTTTAAGCAAAAAAAAAAAATAACAAACTAAAAAATTCAAAAAATATTAAAAAGGTGACTTGTAAAAGTAATTTCTACTTAGAAAAAGTAACTTCCGTTGTAAGATAAAAAGCATAATTTAAAGA
>CANRAK010000045.1 GCA_947628575.1 uncultured Clostridia bacterium
TTTAATTCCCATTTCTGATGCAAGTTCTACTGTAAGTTCAATAGGAAAACCAAATGTATCATATAGTCTAAATGCATTATCTTTATCCATTTTACCATTTTCTATTTTATTTGCTATTTTTTCAAATTCTCTTAAACCTTTTTCAAGAGTTCTATTGAATTTTACTTTTTCAGATTTAAGCACTTCTAAAACTACATTTTTATTTTCTTCTAATTCACTATAATATTTTTTATATTTTTCAATTATAGCAAGAGCTATTTCTTCTTCCCAATTGCCATTTATGTCTATTTCTAATTTTTTAGCATATCTAATAGCACGTCTTATTAATCTTCTTAAAATATATCCTTGGTCTGTGTTACTTGGCTTAATACCAGAAGGGTCAGCACTAATAAACACAGCACTTCTAATATGGTCTGCTATTATACGCATAGCTTTTTCATTACCTTCATATTCTAGTCCAGATATTTCTTCTATTTTTTCAATAATATCTTTCCATATACTAGAAGCATAGTTATCTGTTACACCTTCTAGTACAGAGCTTATTCTTTCAAGTCCCATTCCTGTATCTACATTTTTCTTTGGAAGCTCTGTAAATGTTCCATCTTCATTATGGTTATATTGCATAAATACATTGTTCCAAATTTCTACCCAACGTTCATCTTCTGGATCATACTCTTCTGGTATTTCGTCCTCACTTCTAAAGTAAAAAATTTCTGTATCTGGTCCACATGGTCCTGTAAGCTCCATATTAGGCCACCAATTATCATCTTCACCTAAATATTTTATTCTACTTTCAGGAATTCCTAAACTTTTCCATACTTCAGCTGATTCGTTATCTGGTGCTACAATATCATTTCCTTTAAAAACAGTAACTGCTAATCTTTCAACAGGGATTTCAAATACTTTTGTTAATAATTCAAAACTCCAAGTTATACTGTCTTTTTTAAAGTAATCTCCTAAACTCCAATTTCCTAGCATTTCAAAGAAAGTATGGTGAGTAGTATCTCCAACTTCATCTAAGTCATTTGTTCTCATACATTTTTGGTAATCACAAAGTCTTGTACCATAAGGATGTGGTTGACCCATTAAGTATGGTACTAGAGGTTGCATACCAGCTGTATTAAATAATACAGAAGGATCATTTTCAGGTACAACTGGTGCACTTGGTATTTGTTTATGACCTTTTGATTCAAAAAAACTGATATATTTTTCTCTTATTTCTGTAGAATTCATTAAACATTTCTCCTAACATCAAAATTTAAAAGCACTCAAAAGTGCCTATTTTTCGTTCTTTATTATATCAAAAAAATGTATAATAGTCAACAAAGCGTAGGTAATTAAGAAAATAATAAGAGTATCTAACTATAAGTTAAATACTCTTACATATATTTTTATTTTAAATCTATTTTTTCACAATATTCAAATGGTATTTTATTCATTTTTTTAGTATCTTTCCATAATTTTTGTTTATGTGATATTTCAGAAATCTCACTAACCTTCTTATTCTTTAATTTTTTGATTACTCTATCAATTATCTCCTTTTCACTATCTTTTAAATCAGATAAGTCAAAATTATTTTTACTTTTAATAATACTATTTATATTTCCATTACTATCTTCTATATCAATTTTTTGATATTTGTCATCCAAATTAGAAATTTCATTATATTTAAATTCATCAATAGTTGGTCCAAATTGTTGTTTTTGATATGTTATTCCTGTTATACTCAAACCACGTTCAGAAAAAGAAATAATATCTATAAACCATAAGTATTTATTCATGCTTGTAATAGTTAGATTGTTAACTTTACTTGCTATATATGAAATTATATTTTCAACTCTTTCCAAATCAAAATCTTTATATCCATTATATATATCTGGTTTTCTTGATAAAGAATATTCAATATATTTTCTAATTATTGTATCAAAATCTTCCTTTATAACATTATTACTACTTGTATTATTAATTATCTTGTTATATGTCCTATGTGTTATTCTACCATTATTATATGCCTCTTTAACTTTTTCTATAAAGATTTCTTTATTTTCTATTAATAATTTAAGATAATCACTTTGAGATTTTGTTGGAAGGCCACCATTTTCATATCTATTTATTGTCATTTTTCCAAAGTCTAAAATAGATGTTAATTCTCTTTGCGAAATATCATATTTCACTCTCAATTTAATTATTTCTTCAGGTTTTATAATATCACTATTTTCTCTATATTTTTCATATAATCTTTGTGTATTTTTTTCTTCTAAACTATTAATGTATAAATCATTACCACACTTTTTACATACTCCAACATTTTCATAAGTATCTACTTTAACATTTCTAAATTTTTCAATTTTTCGCTTTTCAATACCATATTCTACATTTTCTTTACAATATGGACAATAAATATTCATACTATTTCACCTCATCATATTTAACTAAACTTATTAATAGTTCTGTTTGTGCTTTTCTTTAATTGATATATACAATATTTTGTGCCATTATTTGTTGGCACTTTAATTTTAGCATCATATAATTTTCTCTGTCAATATTACATTATATTTTTTTATAATTGCTTTTTAGCATATTTTATGTTAAACTATAAAAGGTTTTATGGAGGTATTTATGTTACAATCAATAACTGGTCATGTACGTAGAGCTATAGAAGATTATAATATGATAGAAGATGGAGATAAAATAGCAATTGGGCTTTCTGGTGGAAAAGATAGCTTAACATTACTATATTCACTTGCTAACTTAAAAAGATATTATAACAAAAAATTTGAAATTATAGCTATAACTGTACATCCTGGAAGTGATACTTTTAAAACAGATAAACTTGAAAAGCTATGTAAAGAGCTTGATGTAAAATATATTGTATATCATTCAGATTTATCTAAGATAGTATTTGATATACGTAAAGAGAAAAATCCTTGCTCTTTATGTGCTAATTTAAGACGTGGTATATTAAATAGCATAGCTGTAGAAAATGGATGCAATAAAGTAGCTTTAGGACATCATTTAGATGATGCAATAGAAACATTACTTATGAGTATGTTTTTAAATGGGAAAATTTATACTTTCTCTCCTGTTACATATCTTAGTAAAAGTAAATTAACTGTAATTCGTCCACTAATATATGTATATGAAAAAGAGACTAGAGCTTTATCTAGAGATTTACAATTTCCTGTTGTAGGAAAATGTTGCCCTGCTGATGGATTTACTAAAAGAGAATACATGAAAGAGCTAGTTAATAATTTAAGAAAAGATATTCCAAAAGTTAGAGAAAACTTAATTGGTGCTATAAAAAGATCAGATATTCCAGGCTGGAAAATAGAAAAATGATACACTTTCAAATTAGTGTATCATTTTTATTTTTACTTTTTATATTAATTTAATCTTTATTCCAATAACTCCAAGTTCTTCTTGTTCTTTTTTAGAGTAAAATCTATTTAAAGCACTTTTAAGTTCCTCTTTACTCACACAATTTCCAGCTAGTTCTTCAATTGTAAACTTATTTAGTATATCTTCAAAAGATTTTTCTATTATTATGTCTGTAACTTCAGTAGTAATATATTCTTTAAGCTCTGGTTGTTTATAAAAGTCTATTGTATCACCTATATTTATCTTTCTTCTTTTTTCATCATATAATCTAAGTTCTATTATTTTTATTCCACTCTTTATTGCTTCATAATATTCTGGGTCTAATTTTAATATATGTTTCATACTATTCTTCTCCATTTATTTGGTCTTCTAACATTTTCTTTATATCATCTTCATTTAGATTATCAAAAATATTAAAAGTTAACTCATCTTGTGGTCCTTCGTTTTTATCTAAGTCTACAAGTTTAATTCCATCTAGCTCAGAAGCATGATGCTCTAAACTTCCTTTTCTTGATGTTTTATATTCTTCTACATCTTTATGTATAACTTCATCAAGTAATCCTACATTAGGAGCTTCAATTTTTTGAGGTTCTTGCTCTGGAATATCTAATTTAGGTTCTTCTTTATTATCTTTTTCTATTTTTAAAATTTCTTTTTTATTATTATCGTCATTTGGATCATCTGGTCCATTATCATTATCTATAACTTTTTTATACTTTCTTCTTAAAACAATTATTTGTATAAATTCAATTATTATTAAAAGATACATTAAAACTAATAGATAATTCTTTTTAATTGCTTGCCAAATATATTTTGCATAAGCAACTATTTTTTGTTTTGGTGTAGAAGCTTCATTTATTTCTTTAAGTGCTTGTTGCATCTGACTTTCTGCTTCTTCTTGTGCAGTAGCTTTCTTTACAGTATATTTAATAGTATATTCTCTTACTGTAGTACCATCAGGAGCAGTTACTTTAACTATTATCTTCCCTTCTCCTTCTTCTACTAACTTATCTGCACCTATAATTTCAATTTTAGCATTAGAATCTTTAGCTGTTGCTACAATGTTTAATTTTTTTACAGTAGATAAAATTTCTCCTATATTGTACTCTAATTCTTCAGATTGAAATTCTTTATCTAATTCATAATTTTCTACTATTAATTGTTCTAGATAAGCATTTGTTTTAGTCTTATCTTTTCCTTTTGTTACTGTAATTTTATATATCCTATAATTACCATTTGGAGCAGTTACTTTTATTTGTATTACATTATCTCCATCTACTATATTTTCATGTCCAGATATTTCTACTCTAGCATTTGCATCTTCTGCACGAGCTAATACTTGAATAGAATTAACATTTTTACCTACTGCTAAAGAATAGTTAGTAACATTTCTTGAAAAGTAAGGTGACATTCCTTCCTCACTAAGCTGTAAATATCTTAAATAGTTATTACCGCTATCTGTAGGAGTTTGTGTTACATTTCCATTATTTTGCTCTGGCACATAGTTACTTTCTGGTGGTTGTTGCTCTTCTTGTTTTGAAACATTAATTAGCTTTTCTGCTACAAGAGATGGAGTCTCTTCCATTGTATTAGAATTTACTACATAAGCTGCTTTAACAGTAACTTTTGTTGTTCCTTCACCAATTGCTTTAAAAGTATAAGATTTGGTTCTTATTCCATTAGACTCATATGTATTATCATACCAAGATGTTTCATTTAAAGCATCTCCTGATACATATTGAAGAACACTACTATCATATACTACATTTATTGAATTATATCCACCAACATTATATCCAAAATCAAAAGTAAGTGTAACTGTTTCTCCAACCTTTAAATCTGAATTTCCTGTTATACTAGCAGCATATATATTAGCACTAATTAATAACATCATTACAAAAGCTATACTAAAAATTTTACTAAGCCTTTTTATTTTCATAGTTCCTCCTCATTATTGCTCTATAACATATTTTCCATTTATATGTCTTTGTATCTTTAACAAATCTACAGCTCTAGGTTCAGGATTAGTTTTATTTATAATTGCAGCTTTTACTTGTATAGGTTCTAAATCTAATTTTTTATTAATGTATCTTTGTAGCACTAATAAATCTCTTGCTGTTATCATTCCTGTTCCATCTACATCGCCATATATTACTATTTCATATTCAATTATTAGCTTGTTACCATCTCTAAATTGTATTTTTGTACCTGTTCCTACTATATCTTCATCATTTAATGTTTTATTATCTATACTTACAAACTTCATATCATAATCTGTCTGTATATTTTTTTTAATATCAGCTACTGTATTTTTTCCTAGCTCAACTCCAGATATAATATTATTTTCAAGTACTAAATCTTTTTTTACTGTTATACTCTTTCCTTCTTCGTTTGTTATAACTTTAATAGTTGCTTTAGCAGTATATCCACCATCATCAGTTTTAAAAGTAGCTACTGTTGTACCTTCTTTTAAAGCTACTATTGTCTTTCCTTCAACTTTTGCAACTGTATTGTTATCTAATGTTATTGTATATTCCCTATTACTAGCTTCAGCAGGTGTTATAGTTGGAGTAAGTGTTAATTTGTTACCTACAAACAATGTATACTCACTACTTCCAAGACTAATACCATCAACTTTAGTATCTGAAACATTTATAGTACAAATTGCTTTTTTACCTTGGTCATTAGTTGTTGCAGTTATTGTAGCAATTCCAGATTTTAAAGCTGTAACCTTACCATTTTTATCTACACTTGCAATATCTTTATTTGATGTAGTCCATTTTACACTCTTATCTGTAGCATTATTTGGTTTTACTGTTGCTACAAGATTTATACTATCACCAATATTTAAGTTTTCATATGTTGTATTTAAACTTATACTCTTTACTTTTGTATACTTATACTCATATATCCACTGTTTAAGAACATATCCTATTCTACCATCCTCATATTGCACTTTATCATAAAGAGTATTGTGTCCTATTCCTATTCTTGTAAATTTAGTTCTGTTTTCTTGTCCATCTTTTCTTTCATATATTTTCTCAGTTATAGTAGCAAAAGTATCAGGACCTGATCTTATCCAGAACTCATCTACTACACCTGAATCTCTTGGATCATCTAAGTATACCTTAGTGTTATCTGATTCAAACCATACGCCTCCTGGAAGTGGCATACTAGCCGGTTCAGATGGCATATTATTATATACCGGTATATCAAACTCAAAAGCCGCCTCTGTCATACCTGCATTTTCATATGCACTATATGACATTGATGCTTCTGTTTTTGCTCCAAATATATTAGTCATATATCCTGTTCCAAGTAACCATTGTGCAGTGCCAGGATTATTTACATCAAATCTTTCAAAGTAAATTGTATTTTGTCCCCACTTAACATATTGATTGTATATATATGAAATTCCTCCTGCAAGAGCATCTTTTACATTAGTCCATCCATGACTTTCAGCATACGCTCTACCATTTTCAATAGCGCTTTTACCATTTGCATCATATGCACCAATATTAAAGAAATTATATATTCCATATCTACCATCTATAAGACTACCATTTATTATATTACCGCTATTTTCTTGTCTTATTCTAGATGCAATATGTACAGGGTTTATACCAACTTGTTTAGAAAGTGAATGTATAAGTTCAGCATAAGTAGTTCCTAAATTCTTCCACTCTCCATAATATTTATATTTACTTTTATATTCTCCACCCATTGCTGTAGCACTAAGTATACTTTGCACTGCATTAACAGTTTGTACACTTCCTACAAATCTTAAAGCTTCAAATTGAAATATTCCATCTTCAGATATAAAGTTACGTGGGTCTAGCACATAAGCAACACCTTGCTTAGAAGCTGTAACAAATCTACCATCTTGGTAATAATTTACTCCATCTTTTTTCCACTCTGATCCAAATATATCTTCAACTAAACTTATTCCCATATTAACTTCATATGTTTCGTGAGAAAGTACTGTATTCCAATCTAAGCCGGTATGTACTGCTTTAAAAATCCAACTAGGATGTCTTTGCTTTAAAGCATCAATATATGGCTTATATGAATCTGGAAAATTATCGTCAATATATGAAACTGGTAAATTAGAAGATATTTTTGCATCGACTTTATGAAAATTTAAAGTAGATGTAACAATACTAAGTATGACAAGTATTATCACTAATTTAAATTTTAGATTCCTAGTTTTCATTTTCCCTCCTTGACAAAAATAGTCATTATATATAAAAATTATATCATAATCGACTACTTTGTCAAAGAATTTAGCATAATTTAGTATTGTATATCTAGCAAATATAACTAAATTGTAATATGGATATATATCTTTATATTATAGTAGTACTTTTATATATGTTAATTCTATTTTTCACAATAAATTCACATTGCACCTCTATAATACAGTTATAGTGCATTTTTTTATATTTCTACAATTTTTTAACATTAGTTATAATTTGACATTATACTTAATATATATTATAATGAGCAAAAGCGTAATTTTTCATGGAGGTGGAAAAATTAAGAATTATTACACTTAGCGCATGGGCATATTTTATATATGTTGACGAGGAAGATAGTTATCGAAATATCAGCGGATGCTATCACGGTACATTAGATATCGTTATAATATAGTTAAAAAGCAAAATCTATAATTGTAACAAAGCTATATTAATTCTAATAATATTTAAGAAATTGTGAAATGTTAAATTTTAAATTGTACTTTGAAAATTATATATTAGGAGGTAATAGAAAAATGTGTGGAATAATTGGATACACAACGAAAAAAAATAATTCAGTAGATGTAGCAATAGCTGGTCTTAAAAATTTGGAGTATAGAGGTTATGACTCTTCAGGAATTGCCTTTAATTCAAATGAAGGATTAACTATAGTAAAATCTGCAGGTAAAATCTCTAATCTTGAAGAGAAATTATCTAAACTTTCAACTGCTTCAAACTGTGCTATTGCACATACAAGATGGGCTACTCATGGTGAACCTAATGAAACTAATGCTCATCCACACAGAGTTGGAAAAATAACTCTTGTACATAACGGAATAATAGAAAACTATGCTTCTTTAAAAAAGGAGTTACAAGAGAAAAACTATGAATTTAAAACTGAAACCGATACTGAAGTTGCAACTGCATACATAGATTACTGTTATAGTTTAACTAATAACAAACTACAAGCTATAGTTGATGCTTGTAAGAAATTTAGAGGTTCTTATGCTTTTAATATAATATATGAAGATGAACCTACTACTATATATGCAACTAGAAAAGATAGTCCATTAGTTGTTGGATATTCTGATGTAGGAAACTTTGCCGCCTCAGATATTTCTGCTATACTAAACTACACTAATCGTTATTCTTTAATTGACGAAGGTGAATTTATTAAAATAACAAATAGCGTAGTAACTTTTTATAATAAAGATTTACAAGAAATATCTTCAGAAGTAAAAACAGCTACTTGGGATGCTACTCAATATCAAAAAAATGGTTTTGATCATTTTATGTTAAAAGAAATAAATGAGCAACCAAAAGTAATTCAAGATATCTTTAATAGATACTACACTAATTGTACTTATTCAGATATAGATTTTTCTGCATTTGATAAGATACATATCGTAGCATGTGGTAGTGCAATGCACGCAGCATTAGTTGGAAAATATCTATTACAAACTTATGCTAAAATACCTGCTATGGTAGAAATAGCATCTGAATATAGATATATAGAAGAGCTTATAACTCCAAAAACATTACTAATTGTTGTTTCACAGTCTGGTGAAACTGCTGATACAATTGCTGCCTTAAGACTTGCAAAAGAAAAAGGAGCTTATGTAATTGGTATTGTAAATGCAGTTGGCTCTACTATATCTAGAGAAGTAGATAAATGTATTTATACTTACGCTGGTCCTGAAATAGCAGTTGCTACTACTAAAGGATACTCTTCACAAGTTGCTGTCTTCTCTACTCTAGCTTTAAATGCAATGGAGCAAAAGAATTTGTTAACTGATGAAGAAACTAATAACATAAAAAATGAGCTTTTAAATATTAAAGATAAAATAGATTACACATTAGCTCAAGCAAATACGTATTTAGATATAGCAAATGATATCTACTCACATAATGACTTATTCTTTATAGGAAGAGGTATAGATTCTGCTGTCTGTATGGAAGGTTCATTAAAATTAAAAGAAATCTCATATATGCACTCTGAATCATATAGTGCTGGTGAACTAAAACATGGTACTATTTCTCTTATTGAAGAAGGCACTCCTGTTATAGCTATAGCAACAGATAATTCATTATTTGAAAAAACTGTTAGCAATGTTAAAGAAACTAAAGCAAGAGGTTCTTATTCAATATTTGTAACTACTGATGAGCATAAAGATTATAATTTTGATGAATTTGCAGATAAAACAATAATTCTTCCAAAAACAAACGATTTTGCACAGCCTATACTAACAGCTATTGCTTTGCAATCTGTTGCTTATGAAACAGCAAAACTTAGAAATTGCGATATAGATAAGCCTAGAAACCTTGCAAAATCTGTTACAGTAGAATAATATTTTACCATATAGAAAGCTTAACATTTATTGTTAGGCTTTCTTTTTTTTATAAAAAAGCCCCATTTCTTTAATATAAAGAAACGAGGTTAATTTTATAATTTTTTACATTCTCTTATTTTATTATTAATAATTATTTTATCTTATTTATTTCTTTTTTAGATAATCCTGTTATTCTAGTAATAATCGCTATATCAATATTTTCGGACAACATATTTTTTGCAATTTCAATTTTTCCTTGTTTTAATCCTAATATCTCACCTTTTTTTAAACCAGCTCTTTCTCCTTCATTGTAACCAGTCATTCTTATAAATCTTTCATCTATTATTGCTTTCTCTCTTAAATCTGCTAGTCTTCTCTCTCTTTCATCATTATTTATTTTTACATACTCTTTATACGCCATCTCTATACACCTATTCCTTTCTTTATTTATTTTATCTGGATTTTTTATAAACTCACACCAATCCATTAATTCTTTATTATTATCTCACTTATCTCTTCTTTAGATAATCCTGTTATTTCAGAAATAGTTTCAATATTAATGTTTTTAGACAACATATTTTTGACAATTTGAAGATTCCTTTCCTTTATGCCCAACATCTCACCTTTCTTTAAGCCCAATATCTCACCTTTTTTTAAACCAGCTCTTTCTCCTTCGTTGTAGCCAGTCATCCTTATAAATCTTTCATCTATTATTGCTTTCTCTCT
>CANRAK010000046.1 GCA_947628575.1 uncultured Clostridia bacterium
TTCATTCCGTTATATATATCATATAGATTATTAATTATAACTTGTGCATCACTACAATTAAATTTTAGCATTTCTGGCTCTATTGTTTCACCATCTTCTAATCTTTGAGCTAAATATTCAGCTGTAGCGTCTAAATTTTCTTTATCTAAACACTCATTTATATTTTCACAAGCAAAGCAAGTATTATTTACATAGCTTAAAATATATTTTTTTATAACATCTGTCGTTTCTTCTTCAGATTCCTTAGTCTTTTGCAATGTTATATCTGCTAAGCTCTCAAATACTTCAGATACAGCTCCAATTTTCTCCTTTGCCTCTTTAGTAGGGTTAAGAAGATTATTTTTAAATGTTTCTAATCCTCTACCTAAATCAAAAAGATTATCTAGTTTCCTTTCAAGATATTTTGGCATAAAGAATAGTACAATAGAAGCTATAAGCACTTCACATGTAATTATATTAATTTGTGTCATACCAGTAGAATAGTATGAAATATATAAATTACCTGCAATAAAAGCTATTATAACTGGTATTTTTCCAAATTTTCTAAGAAGACCTGCTACGAATCCACTAAATGCAATAGCTACTACAAACGAAGTAGATACACTACATAGACAAGTATAACTAAGTCCAATTACCAGTCCTGCTGTCGCACCAAGTATAGCACCATTTCCCCATCCGTATATAAGTATTAAAGTTAAAGCTATAATTTCTACTAGTTTAAAGCCTACTATGCTAATATCTCCAAAAGCAGATGCAAGCATTGCAATTGTTAATATCATCATAATGCTTTCTTCTTTTGTATATATAAAACCATTTTTCAAATTAAGTATAACATTCATACCTGTGACTATAACAAGGTATAATATTCCAGAAACTAATATAGTAGACAATACTTTAAATAATGAAGTAAATAAATCTCCAGTTATAAAAGCTACTACAATCTGAAGTATAGCTATAGAAGCTGTAAACTTAATAAATATTGTATATTTTTTATTTATTCCTTCTATATTTACTATTGCAGTAACTAGGTTATACAGTAAAAAGAAAATACATAGCACTAATAATAATGAGCTATTTCCACTTATAGCAAGTCCAATTATAGATGAAACTAAAACCAATAATAAAGGCACATCAAAGGCACTTGCCACAGCAAGTATTACAAAGTTAAATGGTTTAAAATCACCTATTATAGTTTTAGTAGATAATAATATTGCAAACAATATAAATATTATATTCTTAAAACTAACTATTTTTTTTATTGTACTAAATACTGAATTAACTTTTTCATCAATATCATTGTCTAAGTACTTATTATATATCATATATTTACACCTCTTTATACTGTATATTCTACTATATTAAATAAAAATAATTTGTCACATTTTAATAATATAATTATTTTTTTATAAGAAAAATAGTCAAACATAAAATTTGGCTATTTTCTAAAAAACTATTTATTTTTTCTAGGTCTTCCTACTCTCCTTTTCTCTTTAACTGTTTCTTCTTTTCTAGGTCTACCTACTCTTCTTTTTGGTTTTTCTTCTATATCTGCCTCTTCTTTTACTTCTTCATTATTATTTTCATCTATTTCTTCATTTTTTTCATCATCTTTTAGGACATCTGATAGATTTAGCTCTACTTCGCCTAAATCTTCTTCATCCACTTCTTCAGACTCATCATCTAACTCTTCTTCCTCGTCCTCGTCCTCTTCCTCATCTTCAGATAATAACTTTTCAATTTTTTCTTTTACTTCTTCTGATTCTGTAAGCTCTTTAGCCTTTTCAAATAAAAACTTGTCCACTACTTCTTCTTCATCTTCATTAGCTAGAAGTTTAGAGTATTCTAAATACTCATCTTCTGTAGCTATTGTTCTATGTACGTCGTTTACTTTAGTTTTTATCATCATATCATAGATTTCTCTAAACATCTTTATATAATCATTTTCATTTACTATTTCTTTTTGGAAGCTTTCATCATAGATAGCTAATATTTTAGAGAATATTTTATCTATAATCTTAAAATATCTGTATGAATTTTTACAAATGTTAATTATTAAATTAAACTCATACATGTGTTTATCTATATCTGATTCAATTCCCTTAATCATACTCTCAATAACGTATTCAATAAGTTCTCTTTCATCTGATGGTAATTTAGATATATCATAATTATCATTTATATATCCAACATACTCATCTATATTTTTAAATAATTCTTTATATTGTTCTTCTTTATATTGATCTGTCTGAATAGCTGTATCAATATCTTCTGCTGTTTTTATAACTTGATTGTATCTTTGTGCTTTTCCTTCATCTTTAATATTTTGTTTAACTTCATCAATTGCAGATGAAATAGAAAGTAAATTAAATTTTATTTCTTCTTTAGATTTAAATTTAGATCTTGTTACTCTATCATATTCCATCTCTAAGAATGTTTTTTGTAACTCTAATCTTGTAGTTTTATCTGCTGAATTTATATTATCTATTATATCGTCAGGATAAGACATTTTTAGTTCATACATACTTCTTTGCATTATATCATATTGATATTTTACAAATACTATTTCTCTTAGTATGTTTTCTTGATATAACTTTTTATCGTCTCCTTCTGTTTTTCTTATTACAGCTAAATGTTCATCTATCGCTTTATTCATTTTATTCATATTAAGCATAATTACTACGCTTTGTATTACCCTATCAAAGAAGTTAATCTTCTTTTTAGAGCTTACTACTATATCTGCCATATAACAACTCTCCCTCTTTTGTATTTTATTCTTAACAAAACGCCCCTATATTCGAGTAATTTTGATATATATTTCATTTAAATAGTATTTTCATACTACTTGACCTATTTATATTATATCTTTTTTTGAAATAATTTCAACCCTTTCATTAATAAAACTGTAATTTTCGTAATATTTTTTTAACATAGTGCACACAAATGTGTAATATTCTTATTTTTAAGCTAAATATCAGCAAAAACCGGCATTTTTATACTTCTAAATTTTTTCTACAAGTACTAGAATAATTGCAATACTGGCAATAATTTTCTTTTTTATTTGGAGCAATTTTTACTATTCCTCTTGAAATTTCTTCTCCAATTTGTCTAAGTATTTCTTTAGTTTCATTACATAAGTTTTCAAACTCAGTTTCATCTAAAGCTTTTTTGCTAGTATCTAATTTTCTAGTAGTAATATTTATTAAACTCTCAGATGAGTTCTTTTCAAAATTTCTATCCATTTTATTTAAAATTTCAATATCTCTTATAAATATACCATTCATTTTTAATCTTTTTATTAGCTCTTTTCTTATTGCATCATTATTTTGCTCATACTGTGATAATGAAACTAGCTTATCTGATAAATCAAAATATAATAGTCCTGCTGGCTTAACATTCTCTTTTAAATTATTCATAAAAGCTATCATATAGCTTATTAATTGCAAAGATAGACCTTCTTTTATATTATCTAACTTTAACTCTTTTGAACTTGATTTATAATCCACCACTCTAATATAGTCAGTATCTTCCATTTTTAATATATCTACTCTATCTATTTTCCCTATTAATTTCATTACTTTATTATTATCTAGCTTAATTTCCATAGGTAAAAATATGCTATTATCTTTAAATTCTATTTCATAACCATAAGGTTCAAATTCACTTTGATTATAGCTTATTGCTATAGTTCGTATAACTTTTATCATGGTATTTAATAATTTTCTCTTTAATACCATATACTTTACACTTTGCTTTTGTTTAGATAAATTTCTGTCAATGCACTCCTCTACAATATCTTCAAGTTTTCTTTTATATTCTTCTTTTATATTTTCTAAATCATCTGTTAAAATTGCTTGCCATTTTATCTCTTTTTGCATTAGCCATTTAGAGTATTGCTCTAATACGTCATGCATAAAGCTACCAATTTCTAGTACATTTACTTTTGCCTCTTTATTAGGGTTAACCTTTAATATATACTGCATAAAGTATGAAAATGGACATTTTTTATATAATTCTAGTTTACTTACACTAGTTTTAAATTCATTGCTATAAACTATATCTATAATTTCTTCACTTAAATTTGAGTCATCTTTTTTAAAGTTAATTATTTTAGAATATTTTTCATCCCCTTTAAAATACTCATATACACTTATTATCTTTTGCTTTTCTTCATCTGACTTTTCATCAAAATTTCTAATAGAATGAATTAGCCACATAAATAGTTCATCTTTAGAAAGTATTTTTTCCATTTCTAAAAGATTTTCATCTTTTGTTACTTCACCTTTTATTTCAACTTTTCCAATTTGCTCTAATAATGTAATAAAGCTAGATTTTCTTGTTGCTTTTCCATCTAAAGTAGCAGATGGTATTAGTATGTATAACCTTTCAGAAACGTTATTTAAAGCTTCATATATGTTAAATAGTCCCATATTAAGCTTAGTTATGCTATCTTCTCTTATATCTATTTCTTTTTCTTTTAATTTTTCAAGCTCATTATCTGTAAAAAATATATCTTCTTCTACTTTTTTAGGAAATTTCCCTTCAACTACACCAATAAAGAAAATATACTTTTTAGCTTCAATTTTTGATACATTTATATCTACAAGCTCTATTTGATCTTTAGTTGGTGGTAATGTTTTAATTTTTATATCTTTAATTACAAGATTAAAAATATTATTAAATTCACTAATTATAATTTTCTCATCTTTATATATTTTTGCTATAGAATCAAATACTTCAGATATTTTACTCCAAATTTGGCTCTCAAAATTATATATATTCATATCCATACTATCATCTTTTAGTGTATCTAATAACTTATTAAAGTTTTCAAATATATTTTCACTAGCTAAATGATTATATAAAGATTCAACTATATCTTTTACAGTTGCTTTTTTTAAAGATATAGTAAATGAATACATTTTAATAATTTTCTCTTTTAACTGATTAAGTTCATCTAAATCGTACGTACTCTTAGCATTATTTAAAGTAAACTTATTATTTAGCATATATTTACTCACATTAAACTCTTTCATATAATTTTCTAGTAAATACACACTTTTTAAATCTATATCTGTTAGTCCTAACTTTAAAATATCAAAAAGACTTTCTATATTTAATCCATTTTGTGCTAAATTTATAACTCCTTGTATATACTTAGTAAGAATAGAATTATCCACACTCTTTGTCTTTGGTATATATACTTGTAAGTTATTCTCATAAAACACCCTAGATATAACTTTATCATACTCATCTATATTTGTTGTATATATTGCAAAATCTGAAAATTTACAGCCACTATTTATCTTCTCTTTTATAACTTTTGCCATATATTCTACTTCTTTTATAGTATTTGTATGCATAGTAATATCTATATTTTCAAGATTTTTCTTTTCACTTTCTGCATTTTCCTGAGAGAAAATGTTGTTTGCTACATATTTTATATCTTCTTTTGCATTATACACATTTTCATACTTTACTATATTTTCTACTTTTGTGTCATTTTTATTAGCTAATTTACAAATTGTTTTGTATGTATAATTTGAAGTATCAAATATACTTGAGGAAATATATGTGTCCTCTATTCTAGTTATATCTGTATTTAATGTAATAGTTACATCTATATGTTTTTTTAAGAGCATGTTTAAAAAATCATACTCACTATTTGAAAAGTTATTATAACCATCAAAATATATTTTTGTATTAGATGAATTAGAAAATGTAGCATATTTATCTATATTTTTAAGAAAAATTTGCATTTCATCAATACTATCAATATATTGACTTTGCAATTTTTCTAAGTATTTTTCATATATTGACACTATCTCTTTAAATTTAGCATCTAGTCTTTTATCTTCTAAGCTAACATTATAATATTCTTTAGCAGCTATTTCACTTTTTCTTAGTAAGTCCATATATATATCCATAGAATCTAAAAAGCCAGGATATTTTTTCACCTTATTAAATATATTAAATAACTCGGAATTTTCTTTTATAACTTGTGTAAGTATTACTTTTCTATCTAGTTTTGACATGTACTTTTCGTCAATATGTAAATTTTGAAGTTTTAAGTTTTCTTTTACATACTCTGAAATTGTAGTAATATTTACTCCCATTATTCCACTTTTATTTAATATACGCATATATTCATTTTCTGCTTTTGCTCTACTTTGAGATGGAACAAATAATATTGTTTCTTTTTTATCTTTTATATCTTGTTCTATCATATTATATATATGTGTAGTTTTGCCTGTTTTAGATTTTCCTAAGATAAAATTAATCATCTATTACTCCTCTTTATTCTCATCATTATTTTCTTCATTATTTTCTTTTTCTTCATTACTACTCTCATAGTCTGTTACTAACATCTGTTCATCTTTTATTTTAATATTTTCATACTCTGGTAAATCTTCTATTTTCTTTAAGCCACATGTTCTTAAAAATTCATTTGTTACACTATAAGCTGCAGGTCTACCAGGCAAGTTTAGCCTTGCTACTTCTTCTATTAATCCACATTCAAGAAGTCTGCTAACAGAAAAATCACTATTAACACCTCTTATATTTTCAATTTCAGTTTTTGTTATTTTGGGATTATATGCAATAATTGCTAATGTTTCTTGTGCTGCAATAGATAAATTTTGTCTTTTTGTATTCTCAACAAATTTATTTACTTGCTCATAGTATTTATTATTACTTACTAATTGCACCATTCCATTAACATCTATTAACTTTACACCATTATTATCATTATACTTAGATTTTAATGCTTCAATAGCCTCTTTTACTTGTTCTTCCTCTATATCTAATGTTGTTGCTAGTTCTTCTGTAGATATTTCTCTACCAAGTGCAAACATTATTGCCTCTATTATATTGTTTAGTTCTTCCATTTTCCCTCTCCTCTTTTCAATTTATCTAGATTATACCAAAAAGAATATTATTTTTAAAGGGGTATTTACATTTTGTAATATTTTGATTATATTTTCGTTTTAGTCATTTTTCTTGTTTTTACACATATTTTATGTTATAATCTTTTTTGTTAATTATAACAAATTTAATAGATATGGAGATGATTATTTTATGCTATGTTCTGTTTGTAAGAAAAATATAGCAGTTGTATTTATAAACAAGCTAGATAAAGATGGGAATTCTACTGGCGAAACTACAGGACTATGTATTCCATGTGCAAAAAAACAAGGAATTGATCCACTGGCAAATATAATGAAAGAAATGTCTAATATGTCTGAGGAAGATTTAGAAAGTATGTCTAGTCAATTCGATAGTATGATGGGTTCTATTGATGGTGTTGACGAACTTGCAGGACTAGATGATAATGACGATGACAAAGCTTCACAGATGGGTGGAATACTAGGAAATATATTCCCTTTTTCAAAAAACAAAAAAGAAGATAAAACAGATAATAAGAAAAAAGATAAAAAGAAAAAATACCTTGATACATTTGGTGAAAACCTAACTGAAAAAGCTAGACAAGGAAAGATAGATAAAGTTATTGGTAGAGATGTTGAACTTCAAAGAATGATTCAAATTCTTAATAGACGTTCAAAAAATAACCCAGCTCTTATTGGTGAGCCAGGTGTTGGTAAAACTGCCGTAATAAACGCTTTAGCTATGAAGATAGTTAATGGTGAAGTTCCAGGAAAACTTGTAAATAAAGAAGTTTATCTTATAGATATGACTTCTCTTGTTGCTGGTACACAATTTAGAGGACAATTCGAATCAAGAGTTAAAGGATTAATTGATGAATGTAAAGCACTTGGAAATGTAATTCTTGCTATAGATGAAGTTCATAATATTGTAGGTGGTCTTGAGCATGATAACTCTATGAATGCAGCAAATATGCTAAAACCTGCACTTGCTAATGGTTCAGTTCAATTAATAGGTGCTACTACACTAAAAGAATATAGACAATATATTGAAAAAGATAGTGCTCTTGAGAGAAGATTTCAACCAGTAATGATTGATGAGCCTACTGAAGAAGATTGCTTTAATATCTTAAAAGGAATTAAAAGCTACTACGAAGATTTCCATAAAGTAAAAATTCCTGATGAAACTTTAACTTATGCTGTAAACCTATCTAGTAAGTATATACATGATAGATTTTTACCAGATAAAGCAATTGACTTACTTGATGAAGCTTGTGCTAGAGTTAATTTAGAAGATTTAAATCTTGCTAAAATAGAGAAAGTACAAAAAGAATTAGATGATGCTATTGCTCAAGAACAAGAAATTGAAGAAGAAATTGCAAAAACTGCTGATGTTAAGGAAAATCCATCTACTGTAGATAATTCAGTATTTGAAAGAGCAGCAAAAAATAAAGAAATAAAATGTAAGTTAAAGAGTACTTTAGATGAGCTTATAGCTAACTCTAAACCACAAGAAGTAACTTATGACAATATTGCTCAAGTTGTAGAGCTATGGACTAAAATACCTGTCATGAGAATTAAAACTTCTGATACAGAAAAGCTTCTTTCTTTGAAAGAAAACTTATGTAAGAAGATAATTGGTCAAGATTATGCAATAAATAAGCTAGCTAATGCAATATTAAGAAAAAGAGCAAATATTACTTCATCTAAAAGACCACCTTCATTTATATTTGTTGGTCCTACAGGTGTTGGTAAAACAGCTCTTGTAAAAGCACTTGCTTATGAACTTTTTGATAATGAAGATGCTGTAATAAAATTAGATATGTCTGAGTATATGGAAGCCAACTCTACTTCTAAACTAATTGGATCACCTCCAGGATATGTTGGATATGATGAGGCTGGTCAGCTAACTGAAAAAATTAGAAGAAATCCATATAGTATTGTATTATTTGATGAAATTGAAAAAGCACACCCTAGTGTATATAATATTCTTCTTCAAATTCTTGATGAAGGTATACTTACTGATTCACAAGGTAGAAGTGTATCATTTAAACATACTATAATAATCCTTACTTCTAATCTTGGTACTAATTTTAAATCTGATGGATATGGCTTTGCTAATACTAATATTGAAAATGAAATGTTAGAAAATAAAACAGCAGATGCTTTAAAAGAATTCTTTAGTCCTGAATTTTTAAATAGAATAGATGATATAGTTACATTCAATAAGCTAGATGATAATACTATACTAAAAATTTCAGATTTAATGATTAGAGAATTACAAGCTGAAACAAAATCTAAAAATATATTATTTGAATACACACCTGAAGTTGTTGAATTTATAGCTAAGAAAGGTCATAGTGAAAAGTTTGGTGCTAGACCTTTAAGACGTGCTATTCAAACTTATATTGAAGATATTTTAGCTGTCGGATTTATAAAAAATGAAATTAAAGAAAACAAAAAGTACAAGTTAGTTGTAGATAAAGAAAAAGATATAATTACTATAAAATAGACAAAATAAAGCTCCTATTTCTAGGAGTTTTATTTTGTTATCTTAATTTACTTGTTCAGATGAATACCAATAATAGTTTCCATCTTTATCTAGTTTAAAAGTATGCTTAAATCTTCCCGCTTGATCTTGATATTCTTCAATTAAAGTATTTAGTGGCTTATCATTATATATACTCTCACCTGTTTCTTGGTCATAACCTGTAACTTTTAAAACTACTATTTTTTGCATTTTATCTTGATTTCCAATATGATAAGTATCTGCACTTTTAAATAATGCAAATGGAGTTATCTCATTTTCTACTCTTTGGTCTAAATCTAATCCTATAAAGTTATCATAGATATATACTTCTGTACCGTCCTCATTTTGCTCACATTCTTTTATTTTAGAAAATGGTACAAAAGCTGAGCCACCGCCACCAGCATAGAAGTGACCATAGAAGCAATTATCTTCTTCGACATATTCATATACTAGTCCCATGCCTGTTTCAGCATCAATTAAAGGAACGTTATTTGATGAGCCAAATACACTTTTATATAGTTTTTCTACTTTAGAAAAATCAAATTTCTTAGCTTCTTTAATAGGGCCATCTACACCCATCATTTTATTATCTAATTTAGATAAAACACTTTCATCGCCAACTATACTTTTATAATCGTTATTTTCATCTAAAGTAAGTAAAATATATAATAATCTAGTATTATCTGAAATATCTTCATATTTTGTTACTCCACTATAATATGGTTCATATCCTCTGTGAAATGCAGGTATCTTTTCATATAATGATTTAACAAATTCACCATTAATATTTAAATCTAGTTCTACTTTTTCTTCTTTTGGTTCTTCTTCTACTACCTCTTGTTCTTTTGGTTCTTCATATACTACAACATCTTTTTTTATTTTAAATACATATACAAGTAGTAAAGCTATTGTTGCAAT
>CANRAK010000047.1 GCA_947628575.1 uncultured Clostridia bacterium
AGATGGTGCAAAAGGTATTTCAAAAAATTTAATTAATCATATAGAGAAAAAAGAAAAAAATACAAATGATAAATTAATTAATAATATAAATGTAATTATAACTAGCGAAAATTCGGCATTTATAGCTAGGATGAAACAAATTTTAAATAATGAAAAAATCAAGCTGGAATACAAATTACAGTAAAATTACAAAAAAATTTCAAGAAATTGTAGCAAAAAGAAAAATTACGTGATATAATTAGAACAGCTTTGAGATAAGTTAATGAGGTGTATGTATATGAATGATAAAAAGATTTTAATAGTAGACGATGAAAAAGCAATAGTAGATATCTTAAAATTTAATTTAGAGAAGGAAGGATTTACTACTACTGTAGCTTATGATGGAGAAGAAGCTATTAAACTAGCTTTATCTGTTAATCCAGATTTAATATTACTAGATTTAATGATACCTAAAATTGATGGATTTACAGTATGTAAAAAATTGAGAAAGAGCTTAGTTTGCCCAATAATTATGCTTACTGCTAAAGAAGAAGTTGTAGATAAAATTATAGGACTAGAATTAGGTGCAGATGATTACATGACAAAACCATTTAGTATTAGGGAAGTTATAGCTAGAGTAAAAGCTAACCTAAGAAAACATGTTTTGCCTGAAAATGAAGATGAAAAGGGTAATGCAAAAAATAAAATAAAAGTTAAAGATATGATAATTGACCCTGAAAGATATATTGCAATTGTTGCTGGAAAAACAATTGACCTAACTATTAAAGAATTTGAACTTTTAAAACTATTATCTACAAATCCTAACCAAGTATTTACAAGAGAGCAAATACTAAGAGGCGTATGGGGATATGATTTCTATGGTGATGCTAGAACAGTAGATGTTACTGTTAGAAGATTAAGAGAAAAAATCGAAAAGAATTCAGCAGAACCACAATACGTACAAACAAAAAGAGGAATGGGATACTACGTTTCATTATAATATACAGAAAGCGAGTAAATGATGAAAATTTCTATAAAAAAGATTATTAGAGCTATGAGTATAATTATGGTAGTTATAGTATATATAACTACCATAATTTTATCTAAGTCATATATCCAGACAGATAATATATTCTCTATGAATAATATTATAGTTTTAGGAGTTCTAGTTTTAATAGCATACATAGTTTCTGTAATTGTTTCAAATAAATGTGTTATGCCAATAAAAAGAATAGAAAAGGGAATGAGACTAGTAAGAGATGGTAAATTTCCGGATATTTCTAGAATAAGAAAAGCTAATGATATAAAAGAATATAAACAACTTACAGATTCATATATTTCTATGTTAAGGGTAATAAGAAAAAATACTTTTGACTTAAATAGTCAACAAAGTAAAACAGAAATAATATTAGAGCATATGGCAGATGGCGTTATAGCTTTTACAACTGAAGGACAAGTTGTACACATGAATAAGGCTGCCATGAGAATGCTTAATCTTACAGAAAATGAAGATACATACGACGTTATTTGTTCTAAACTTAATCTTAATTTGAATTTTGACGACGTTATGTATTTACCAAACTATAAGAGTGTAGAAGTTAAAGCAGATATTGATGATTTGTCTTTAAGTATTGTATTTGCACCATTTTTTAGTGATGAATTAAATCCAATGGGTGTAATAATGATAGTAAGAAACATAACAGATAGTGTTAAGACAGATAATGTAAGAAAAGAATTTGTTGCTAATGTATCACACGAATTAAAGACACCATTAACTTCTATACGTGGATATTCGGAAACTATAATGAATGGTGATTTAACTTACCAAGAAATTATAAAATTCTCAAAAGTAATAAATCAAGAAGCTAATAGAATGAGTAGGTTAGTATCAGATTTATTGCAATTATCTAAGATGGATTATAATAAATTAAGCTTCAATAAAACTACATTAAATACAGTAGAGATGTTAAAGAGAGTATGTGAAAAAGTAAGATTTGAAGCTGAGCAAAAGCAGCATAAATTAGAGCTAATTTGCGCTGAACAAATGCCACCTATATATGTGGACAAAGACTCAATAGAGCAAATTGTAATTAATATTCTTACAAACAGCATTAAATATACACCAGATGGTGGACTAATTAAAATATATGCTGGACCTGTACAAAATAGAGTATATATAAAAGTAATAGATAATGGAATTGGTATTCCACAAAAAGATCTTGATAGAATATTTGAAAGATTTTATAGAGTAGATAAAGCAAGGTCAAGAAAAATGGGTGGTACAGGTTTAGGTCTTTCTATTGTTAAAGAAATGGTAGATGGAAATAATGGTACTATAAATATAGATAGTAAATTAGATGAGGGAACTGAAGTAACTATGACTTTCCCAACAAGTAAAGAATAGGAGAAAGAATGAGATATTTTGATACACATGCACATTATAATGATGAAAAATTTAAAGATAATTTAGATGAAGTTATAAGTGAGTATAAAAATGTTGGTGTAGATAGAGTTGTTAATATAGGATATAATATAGAGAGTTCAAAAAAAGCTATAGATTTATCTAATACATATAGTAACACTTATGTTGCAATAGGTATTCATCCTAGCGATGTAGATAAAAGTAGTGTATCTGAACTTGAAGAATTATATAATAAATATAATAATGGTAAAATTGTAGCAATTGGAGAAATAGGCCTAGATTATTATTGGGTAAAAGATAATAAAGAGGCACAAAAAGAGCTATTTAAAGAGCAAATTAAACTTGCTAACAAGCTAAAATTACCTATAGTAGTTCACTCAAGAGATGCTTCACTTGATACATACAATATATTAAAAGAATGTCCTGCTAAATATGGCACTTTACTTCATTGTTTTTCACCAACAGATGATTTAGTAAGGCTAGTAGTAGAAAATGGATATAAAGTGGCTTTTGGTGGAAATATAACATATAATAGAGCTAAATCTTTTCAAAGCTATATGGACATGATACCTGTAAGCCAAATTGTAATAGAAACAGATTCACCATATCTACCACCTGTTCCACTAAGGGGAACAGTAAACACATCTAAAAATTTACCAATAATTTTAGAGAAGTTAGCTGAATATAAAAAAATAGATGTGGAAGAATTATCTGAAATTGTATACCGAAATTCACTTGAATTTTTCAATATTAAGGAGTAAGAGTAAAATCTTACTCTTTTTTTATATGCTTTGAAAGTATAACCAAAAAGTTACAACACTTAAATATGAGTATAAAGCAACGTGTATACTACTTATATATAAAAACTTACTTGATGTTGTATATAGTATATAAGATAGAATACTATCAAGTAACCCAGATGCAATAATACACCAAAAGCTATATATAAACTTAGCATATCTAAGAGATAATACAGATGAAAATAAAGTTAAAGCAATCATAATTAAATATAAAGTACCAACTATATAAATATTTTTCGAGGTATCAAAAGCAATACTATATCTATATACACTAATACCAAGTAATATATATATAATTGGATATAGAGCCTTAAATAAATTGTAATTTCTAGTTATATGACTTACTGATATTTTGAAATTTTTAATATCTAAACATATAAATACATGTATTAAAATTGCGATAATTGTAATAATAAAAATGAATATAAATATTTTTTTAAAGTAATCAAACAGCTTCAATTTTATCACCATTATTATTATAAGTAAAAAAAAGAGCAATATTCTTATTGCTCTATATAACCTATATAAGGTAAATTCCTATATTTCTCATCGTAATCTAAGCCATATCCAAGTACAAACTTATTAGGAATATCAAAACCTACATAGTCTGCCTCTATTTCAAACTCACGTCTATCTTTCTTGTCTAGTAGTGTACATATTTTTAATGCTTTAGGATTTTTTGCTTTTAGATAATCTATTAAGTATCTTAATGTCCTGCCAGTATCTATAATATCTTCAATAACAATAACATTTTTATCTGTTATATTTTCAGTAATATCTAGCTTAACGTCTATTTTTCCTGTACTTTGTGTACCACTATAGCTAGATACCTTCATAAAATCTAATATTATAGGTGAAGTAATGTTTTTAGCAAGGTCTGTTGCAAAAAATACAGAGCCTTTTAAAATTACAAGAAATAATATTTCTTCATCTTTAAAATCATTTTGAATTTGCCTTGCAAGTTCAATAATTTTACTATTTAACTTTTTAGTAGATATCAATGTTTTAATTTCCATAGTTACCTCCCTTTTATATTGAAATTATAGCATATAACTTTGATGTTTGCTATATAAAAAAAGATTAATTGTAAAAAATATTAAGTTGACATAAAAATAAAAAAGTGGTATAATTTTAGTGATGCTTGCTATAAACAGAAAATTGATTAATATAATGAGAGGTGGGATAATTATTGAAAAAAGTAAAGAATGCTACTGAAGTTATAATTATAGTAGTGTTATTATTTGTTATGCTTGTTACATATTTAGTTAACAGGTCAAATAATAACTATATAACAGCATATGCAGATGTTGAAAAATATGAAGTATACAGTGGAAAAAATGTATATGAATATTATAGGTCAACATTAACCGACAAACAAAAGGTTTTATATGACGAAATAAAAGAAGCATATTTGCAATTTAAGAATAAGTTTTCAACTTCTGTTAAAGAAATAGAAGAAGATGAATTATGCGAGTCTTTTTATGCGGTTATTTTAGATCATCCTGAGATTTACTGGATAGAGTCATATAGAATATCTAAAAAAATTTCTGGTGCTGTTAATACTAAAAGAGTTATACATCTAGAGTATTCTTTTAATATGAAAGAAGCTAAAGAAATAAAAAGAAACATAGAAAGTAAGTACAATGACATAATTAATGAGGCGAAAACATTAAAAAATGACGAAGAAAAAGTAAAGTTTGTACATGATAAATTGATACGTATAGCAAGATATAAAGATTATGAGAAAAAAGATAAATATAAGTATCAATCTATTGTATCTTTATTTGAGTCGGGAGAATCTGTTTGTGCAGGATATACTTATAGTTTTAAGTTTATAATGGATAACTTAAATATAAAGGCAATAGCTGTACAAAATATAGAAGATGATGTTGATAGCTCACATATATGGAATATTGTATTTCTAGATGGTAAGTGGTACAATTTAGATATAACATGGGATTATCAATCTAGTACAGAAGATGAAATATCATATAAATTTTACTTACAGGACAATGATTCTTTTTATAAAACGCATAAAATTCAAAAAAACATACCAAATTATGAGTAGAAAAATCTACTCATTTTTTTATTTTTATAATATAAAAGATTACATAATATTTACTTTTCCTGAAAATTGTGGTATAATAATAATTGTTATGGAGGAAACTACAATGAATGATAAAAAAATAAACGCACTATTAAACGAAGAAAAATATGAAGAAGCAATCGATCTTATGAAAGAAAAGTATATAGAATTATTTAGTGATATGCTTACTAAGAAAAATATTTCTATACCTGAAAATGAAGATTTTTATTGTTATACTACAAAAGTTAGAAATGAATATCCAAAGTTCATTAATCATATAGATATGCTAAGAAGTGGCATTGTTAACGATGAATTTAGCTACTTAGATGAAGTTGAATTACTTAAAAATACATATAACTATTTAAAAGTTAATTATTAATTTGGTAAAAGGTACTATAGTTTTAACTATAGTATTTTTTTTGTTAAAATTTACTTTTGTTCATAATTATACAGATTAATTTATATATTTATGATATAATCTAATGTATAAGTAAAAAAAGAGGAATTAATATTAATGGAGGTTGCTTTTTATGAAATATTATGATGAAGATGTGGAAAAAGTACTCGAACATTTTCAGACTAGTGAAGATGGGCTAACAGCACAAGAAGCTAAGTCACGTATTAATAGATATGGACTAAATAAATTAAAAGAAACTAATAAGAAAAGTAAGCTGTCAATGTTTATTGACCAATTTAAAGATATGATGATTTTTATACTAATACTTGCTGCTATATTTTCAGGAATAAGCTCACATTTAAATAATGAGCCTTATACAGATACAATAGTTATTGCAGTAGTTATTATTATTAATGCTGTAATGGGCTTTGTACAAGAAATGAAAGCTGAGTCAGCAGTTGAAAGTCTAAAAAAGATGACTACTCCAAATGCAAAAGTAATTAGAAATGGTAAAGTTACTGTATGTTCATCAGAAGAGGTCGTACCAGGAGATATTATAACTTTAGAAGCAGGAGATAGAGTACCTGCCGATGCTAGAGTTATATGGGAAGTATCTTCAAGTATAGATGAGTCAATGCTTACTGGTGAAAGTGAGCCTATACAAAAAGATGTTGGAAAAGTTAAGTCAGATGCACAAATTAACGAACGTACTAATATGGTATATTCTGGTTGTAATGTAGTGTATGGTAAATTAACAACTGTAGTAGTAGAAACAGGTATGAATACAGAACTTGGAAAAATAGCATCTTCTATTCAAAAGGATAAGGAAGTGCTTTCACCTTTACAAGTTAAGATAAATAATATTAGTAAAGTTTTATCTATAATAATAGCAGTTATTATTGGTGTTATGCTTATATATGGAATACTTGCTGGAAATAACCTATTAGAGATTATTATGCTATGTATCTCTCTTGCTGTTGCAGCAATTCCTGAAGGACTACCGGCTGTTATAACTATAACATTATCTTTAGGAACAACTTCTATGGCAAAAAAGAATACTATTGTTAGAAAAATGTCAGCTGTTGAAACATTAGGCTCATTAGATATTATATGCTCAGATAAAACAGGTACAATTACTCAAAATAAAATGACAGTTAAAGAGGTTGTATATAATAATAAAGAGTATAAAGTGGAAAAAGAACCTATTGAAGATAGTGAGTTGTTTATTAATGCTATGGTACTTTGTAATGATACTAAAATTGACCCAGAAAATAAGGAAGAATTAATAGGTGACCCTACCGAAACTGCATTATTTAAATATGCTTCAGATTTGGGATATAATCCACAAAATATAGTAGATACAAATAAAAGAGTTGCTGAAATACCTTTTGATTCAGATAGAAAAATGATGACAACAGTAAATCAAATAGGAGATAAAATTGTTGTAAGTACTAAAGGTAGCCTTGACTCAATATTAAATAAATGTACTTCATATTATGAAAAAGGTACAATAAAAGTTATGACTGCTGAGCAGAAGCAAAAAATATTAAAATATGAAAAAGAAATGGCTAATAAATCATTAAGAGTACTAGCTTTTTCATATAAAATAATAGATAGTGTTCCTGATACACAAAAAGAAATAGATACACTAGAAAATGATTTAGCATTTATTGGTCTTGTGGGTATGATGGATCCACCTAGAGAAACAGTAAAAGAATCTATCAGAACATGTAAAGAGGCAGGAATTAGACCAATTATGATAACTGGTGATAGTTTAAGTACTGCTACTGCTATTGCAAAAGAAATAGGTATATTTGAAGAAGGAACAACAGCAATAGAAGGAAAAGAGTTAGATAAATATAGTGATGAGCAATTAATAAAAGAAGTACATAAATATAGTGTATATGCAAGAGTGCAACCTGAACATAAAGTTAGAATTGTTAAAGCTTGGCAAGCAAATGAAAAAGTTGTAGCAATGACTGGTGATGGTGTAAA
The DNA here is from genome assembly GCA_947628575.1 of uncultured Clostridia bacterium. Classification (GTDB taxonomy): domain Bacteria; phylum Bacillota; class Clostridia; order TANB77; family CAG-465; genus CAG-465. The sequence continues at coordinate 7,680 of CANRAK010000047.1, forward strand.
CGATGCTCCCGCTATAAAGCTTGCACATGTTGGAATTGGTATGGGAAAAACTGGTACTGAAGTTACAAAGAGTGTTGCAGATGTTATACTAGTAGATGATAGCTTTAGTACAATTGTTGATGCTGTTGGTGAAGGTAGAAGAATATATGATAATATTAGAAATGATATAATATATTCTCTTTCTAGTAATTTTGCAGAAATGATGGTAGTAATAATAGGGCTACTATGTAAAGTTGAGATATTTTTACCTTTACACATATTGTATATAGATTTAGCCACTGATACAATACCATCAATTTGTCTAGCATTTGAAAAATCTGCTAAGGGAATAATGAAAAGAAAACCAAAGCCTGTAAATAGACCTTTCTTTACACCTTTTGTAATAGGGTCACTTGCTATTTCTGCTTTATTTGAAGGTGTTTTAGTACTTGCTATGTACTTTATTGCAAAATCATATTTTGGTGTTGGAGTAGCACAAACAATGGCTTTCTTAGGTATGATTATTCAAGAAATGCTTTATGCTATTAACTGTAGAAATATTAAAGAACTTACTGTAAAACAAGGATTTTTCTCAAATAAAGCTATGAATATTGGAATGCTTGTATTAATTTTAATGCAAGTAGTAGTATTCTTAACGCCAATAGGCTCAATATTTAAAATTGCACCTTTAACATTAATGCAGACATTAATTGTTATACTTGTAAATATAGTAACGTTTATAATATTAGATTTTTCAAAATTAGTTTTAAGAAAATTCTTCAAAGATTAAAGACTACTAAATGTAGTCTTTATTTTCTTGACAGAGTGTTGTATAATAACATAAGTGAATAAAAGGAGAAGATAGAAAATGGGAGAAAAAATAGTACCTATTACTTTACTTACTGGGTATCTTGGCTCAGGAAAAACTACTTTAATTAATCATATACTAAGTAATCAGGAAGGATATAAAGTAGCTGTTATTGTAAATGATATAGGAGAAGTTAACATTGATGCTGAGCTAATAGCAAAAGGTGGAGTAGTTAACCAAACAGATGATAGCTTAGTACCATTAACAAATGGTTGTATATGTTGTACATTAAAAGTAGATTTAATGCAACAAATAGTAGATTTAATTAAGACTAGACAATTTGATTATATTTTAATAGAGGCAAGTGGTATTTGTGAACCGATACCTATTGCACAAACTATAACTGTATTATCTGAGTCTACAGTTAAGTATGGACTACCAAAAATATGCAGACTAGATAATGTTGTTTCAGTAGTTGATGCTTTAAGACTTGCAACTGAATTTGGCTGTGGAGATAACTTAGTAAAAGAAGATATAGATGATGAGGATATAGAAAACCTAATTATACAACAAATAGAATTTTGTAATACTATTATACTAAATAAAGTAGATGAAATATCTACAGAAGAATTAAAAAAAGTAGAAGCTATTATTAAAAAATTACAGCCTAATGCACAAATAATAGAAACTAACTATGGAAAAGTTGATACAGATAAAATATTAGATACTAATCTTTTTGATTTTAATAAAGCATCTGTTAGTGCAGGATGGATTGAAGAACTAGAAGCAGATGACGAGGACGAGCATGAACATCATCATGAAGGTGAAACAGAAGAATATGGTATTAGTTCATTTGTTTACTACAGAAGAAAGCCTTTTAGAGTTAAAAAGTTTGAAGCATTTTTAGATGAATTTCCAAAGTCAGTAATTAGAGCAAAAGGTTTAATATGGCTTAGTGATGATGATTATATGTCATATTGCTTTGAACAAGCAGGTAAGCAAAAAACTATATCTGAGTCAGGACAATGGATTGCTGCTGCACCAAAAGAAGAAATTGAGAAAATACTAAAATATAATCCTCCTATACAAAAAGTGTGGGATGAAGCAACTGGCGATAGAATGAATAAAATAGTATTTATTGGTAAAGATATGAATAAAGAGGAAATAATAAAAAGATTAGATGATTGTCTTTCTCAAATATAAAATATGAAGGGGATATTTAAAGTATCTCCTTCATTCTTTTTCTTGAGGTATTCTTCCAAGTGTGTAATTATCCACATTTCTAATTTGTAACTCTACTACAGGATTTGGGCATTTTTCATATCTATAATCTTTACTAAATTTATTAATTGTTTTACAGATTACATTATGACTTGGTACACATTCAATATCATTATTAACAATTGATTGATATTGAAAGAAATCACTATCTAAAGGCATTAAATTTACAGGACAATAATCTTCTTTTAGTGCTGTGTATGTAACTGTGTTTTTAAGTACATCTCTAACATATTCTACATTAGGACCAAGATTAAGAAGTGTAGGAAAAGTGCCATCTGGAATTAGAGTAGACCAATGCTTACATTCATATTCTTCAAGTAATTTAGCTGCTTTTTGTAAGTTTGAAACTTCTTGATAAAAGCAATCTTTCCATACAGCTCTTACTTGCTGATTATCTTCATCTTGTAGGCAGGAATAATATAA
>CANRAK010000048.1 GCA_947628575.1 uncultured Clostridia bacterium
AATTTTATACTAGATTTGTCGACACTCTGAAGAAAAGAGCTTTTAGTTCTTTTCTTTTAATTTTTTTATCTTTTTATCTTGTTTTTGAAGTTTTAATTCGTTTTTTAAATTATGTATATCTAGCTTTATCTCATTAAGTTGCTTTTTAAATCCTTTAAATTCAAAGCTAGGAAATGCTTCTAATATTCTTTCAATTTGTATATGTCTTCTGTTAGTTAGTAATCTTTTCCTTGCTTCACTTAATTCTTTATATATATAAAAATCTGAAATATGTGGTAAATGTGCTTGAGCCTTTATTTTATCTGCAAACTCATTAAGAATAACCAATTTTTCTTTTAAGTTTAATAATGATGCAATAGTAGAGCATGTATCAATAGCCATAATTATTAATAGGCAAGTAGATATAAGCTGTATTAGGTCTAAAGGTATTTGCTGTACAATTCCAGAGATAAATGGATGAATTATATATGTTAATATAATTCCTAAAGTTGCAAACTCTAATGAGTTTAGTAGACAAACTCTACCATTTATATTAAATTTCATATTTGAATAATCCCACCATTTAGCATTGAAAATCTTTTCTAGTAAATAGCTTGTTATATATTCTAACGTAGAAGTAAAAATCATTCCAAGGAAGAATACTTCTATAGGTGAAGATATAAAGTTTTTAAGAAAGTATATAACAAGTAATGAACCTATACCATAAATTGGACAATATGGACCAAATAAAAAGCCTCTATTTGTCCACTTACCAGCTAAAACTCTACAATATAGCATTTCAGCAATCCATCCTCCAACACTATAAACAAAAAAGTATAGAAAAATTGTGAAAAATTGATTCATTTATTATCACCTTGAGATATATTATATATAATGAAAATGTAAAAGTCAATTATAAATATGTAATCTAGTACAAGCATATAAAGTGTATATTCTTAAAAATAGGGAGAAACTTATGTGAAATACTGGTGAAATTAAAATGTAATAAAATGCAGAAAAAAAAGAATAAAAGTAGAATTTTAAATTTATGCTGTTGAAAATAAAATTTCTTAATGATATTATTCTATTATCAGAAAATAAAATAGGATTTTTATTTTTTGCATAGAAAAATAAAGAAGAAAGGGAGAGAATTATATGAAAACAAGTAAACTAAAGTATATGTTTGCGATTATATTGATGACTGTTGTTGCTACAATGGCTACCAGTGTACAAGCAAGCATGCCTAATGCAAGAGTTAAAGTTAGTCAGATGCTTAATAATCAAAAAACTGTTAGTAATTATAAAACTCGTGCAGGTATAGTTGAAGGTTCAGACGGTAATCCTATAGATTATCAAGTACTTTCATTTAATAGTGGATATAGTACTTCTGATCTTAATCCTGTTAATAACTATACTATATTAGATAACATTAATCATTCTCGTATAAAAGCCTATGCATATAATTACGAAAATGTTGATGCAAATAATAGAGTTGAAGCTAAATTATTAGGCGCAGGCTATAGTGATTTAGACAAAAGAATTGGCTTAGGTCTAACATTTGGTCTATCATATTTAGATGATTATACTGCAGAAAATCAAGGCTCAATGGATAATAGTTTGAAAAATATGTCATTTGCAACACAACTATATATATGGATGGTTACAACAGGAAGATTAGATGCTGGAACAGATACTGCATTTGTAAGTGCTTTTCCTGATGTTGTAGGTGCATATAATAATATCAAGAATGCTGTTGCACTTGCACGTTCAGCACCATCATTTGCTTATCCTGATCAAGCTACAGCAAAAGAACATAAAGTTGAGTTAAAGTGGAATGCACAAAATGCAAGATATGAAGCAACTTTAACAGATTCAACTTCATTTAATGAAAGTAACTTAATAATAAAAGAAAGTTCTGGAATTACATATTCAAAAAGTGGTAGTACAATAACTTTCTATACAAATGAACAAGTAGGTTCACCAGATAACCCAGTATGTATAGAGATAGATAAAGCTATATATGGTGCATACTATCCTGCATATGCTGAAACAGTAAATGGACAAAAACTTGTTTATGAATCTAATGAAGCACAAAACCAAGAAAAATACTATGTAAGTTTTTATACTAATGCTTTAAGAGTAGAAGTACAAAAACATTATGGAACACATCCACAAAATAGTAATGTTGGTGATGCTAAATTAGAAGGTGCTGTATACGGTGTATATAGAGATAGTGGATGCACAGATTTAGTTGAAGAAATAACTACTGATGCTAGTGGTAAAGCTACATCTAGACCATTAGAAGATGAAACTTACTATGTAAAAGAAATTGCACCATCTGAAGGATGTAAGATAGATGGAACAGTTCATACTGCAGATAAAAATACTGCAGTTACAGATCCAGTTAGTGGACAAAAAGTAGTTAAACTTGATTCTACAGATAATGTAATTTATGGTGGAATGAGATTAACAGTATCTGTAAGTGACTTATCTGGTCATACAACTAAGGAATTTGCAGTTAATTCAAAAATAACTGTAACATTAGATTCAAGACCTGACGAATCATATGAAGGTAGAACAAATGAGCAAGGTTATGTAGAATTTAAAAACATACCATATGGTCATTACACAATAAAAGAAGTTGAAAAACAAACTCCTGATGTTGACTTTATGGATCCAATATATGCATTTATTAATGAAGAAAAAGAATATAATCTTACATCATTAGTAAATGATGAGGTTGCACAAAGATTTGTAAGAATAGAAAAAGTTGATGCTGAGACTGGAAAAATGATTCCATCAGATAAAACAACTTTTGAAGTATGGAATACAAATGGAAATCAAGTAATACAAACTCAACATTATCAAGAAGAAAAAGTTGTTAGTTCATTTAAAACACTAACAGAAAATGGAGCAGGACAAGGATTTACAATGCTTCCAGAAAAACTTCCATATGGAACTTATGAAGTAAGAGAGATGATAGCGCCTGTAGGATATTATAATGAATATACTGCTGAAAGCAAACCTACTGGACTTGAAATCACAACAAATACTCCTGAAACTCCAGAAAGTAGATTTGAGGATGTTGTAGTTAAAGTTGCAAATAAACCTCAAAAAATTAATTTATCTGTAAATACTAGAGGTGATGTATTAACAGGTACTGAAGAAAGACAAGTAAATGGATATACAGTGTATAATCCAAGTTATACAACTAAAGATATAGAAGGTGCTAAATATAGAGTAACAGCAAACGAAAATATAGTTACAGGTGATGGAACTATACGTATGAATGCTGGTGAATCTATAGAATTTACTTCTAAAGAAGTAGTAAAATTATATCTAGGTTCATATACTTTAGAACAAATTGAAGCACCAGAAGGATATGTTATAGATTCAACACCTAGACAATTAAATTACCAACCATTTAATCAAAACATACCTGAAAAAGCAGACAATATAGTATACTTTAATCAAAGACAAAACTATGTTGTAAACTTATCAAAATCATTTAAAGAATTAAACTTCTATAAGAAGAATCCTGTTACAGGAGAAATAGTAACTGATGCAAACTTTACTAGAGTATTAGTTGGAATATATGCAGCAGAAGATATTAAAGTATCAGAGGATGTTATAATAAGCAAAGATACATTAGTAGATGTTGTAAGAATGAATGCTGACGGAACTGGTAGAGTAGCAGCAGATCTTCCTAAAGGTAGCTTCTATGCAAAAGAGTTAGAAACTGATCAAAATTATAAAGTATCAGATAAAAATTATGAAGTTAATGCATTCCCAAGAGATAATACAACTTTAGCATTTATAATTGATGTAGAAAATATTGTAAATGAACCTAAATTAGATACAACTTTAACTATAACTAAAGTTGAAAATATTGATCCACAAGAAACATTCTTCGAAAAAGTTGCTAAATATTTTGCACTTATAGATGGTGGAAGTTCTATTGGTGAAGACAGTGATGTAGATGTATTACTTCTTAAAAATGCACAATTTGGTGTATACTACACAGAAGGTGGAGTAGATTATCCATTATATGAAAAAGTAAATGGAAAATTTGTAGAAGTTGTTCGTACAACAGATAAAGAAGGTAAAATAGTAATTCAAGGATTACCATTTGGTACATATAAATTAAAAGAGTTAAAAGCTCCTAAATATTATGATTTACCAACTGAAGATACTATTATATCTTTAACTAAAGAAAGTCCTAAATTAGATACAGCTATATCAAATGTACGTACACTAGTACAATATAAAGCTACTGTAGTAGATGAAGATGGAACACTTATTAAAGATGCAACAGTTCAAATAGTTGATTCAGAAAATGATATGTTCAAATATGAAGTTGTAACTGATGAAAATGGTGTTGCAGACTTTGGTACAATAAGAGCTGGTAAATATATAAGAAAAGTATCAACTCTTGAAAAACAATATGTTGTTCCTGAAGATAAAACTGTAACAATTTCAGATCCTGCAAAACCTAAAGAAGATACAATTGAAGTTCAATTCGTAAAAGGTAACATCTTAGTATATAAAACTGATGAAGAAACTGGAGAAGCATTACCAGGATCTAAATTCAAAGTAACTAACGAAAAAGGTGAAGTAGTTGCTGAAGGTGAAACTGATGAAAACGGATACTTCTATGTTGAAGGTTTAAGATATGGAGAATACTATGTTGAAGAAACAGAAGCTCCAGAAGGATATGAAAAAGAAAATGTTCTTGCTGTAGTAAATATTGAAGAAAACGGTAAGACTTATGAAGTAGATATCACTAACATATCAACTGGTGATATAGCAGTAGCACTATATGCTATGATGGCTATAGTATCATTAGCAACAATAGTAGTAACTGTTAAAAAATTAAAAATGAACTAAGTTATTTAGTTAAATAGAATAGAGGTAAAGAAATTTACCTCTATTTTTTATGCAAAAAAAAGACAGCCGTTGCTTAGGCTATTCTTTTTCCCAAGAGGATTTCTTAATAGCAAGTTTTTCAGCTTGTCTATTATAATCTTTCTTGGATTTGTGTGGCCCGCAACCGGTAAAAACCACATTTGCAAAAGGCGAACGAGCCTTATGCGGTTTTTGGTTTACAGGCTTACTCATGATGTCTTTAATCATCTTGTTGGTAAATTTACCCATGCTAAGCACCTCCTTAAAATTATTTTACTAGTTGCTAAATCAATCTATTAATATTATATCATAAAGTTTACATAATTTCAAGAAAGCGTTAATACATAAACATATAAATACATAATTCTTCTAAATTTCCAATTTAAAAGAATATAATATATATAATGTGAAATTACTTTAATTTCGAGAAAACATCTCCTATATTGGCATTTATGACTAAATTTGCCATATAATCTAGTTGAGTTTTATCTTTATTTATTAAAACTAAATGTTTTCCTCTAAAATACTGTACTAGATATGAAGCAGGATATACTGAAAGTGATGTTCCAGCAATAATAAGCATATCACAAGTAGAAATATCTTTTAATGCTTGTTCGTAAATATCGTTATTTAATGGTTCTTCATAAAGTACAACGTCAGGTTTTATTATTCCACCACATTCACATTTAGGAATAATATCTTTGGAGTTGAATACAAAGTTGGCATCGAAAAATTTATTGCATTTCATACAATAATTTCTAAGTACACTACCATGTAATTCTAGAACATTTTTTGATCCTGCTTTTTGATGTAGTCCATCAATATTTTGAGTGATAACAGAATGTAATTTTCCTTCTTCTTCAAGTTTTGCCAATATGTAGTGAGCTATATTTGGTTCATATTTTAAAGAATTTAACTTTTCTTTATAGAATATAAAAAACTCTTTTGGATTATTAATAAAAAAAGTATGACTTAAAATCTGCTCTGGTGGATATTTATACTTCATATTATATAAGCCGTCTTTACTTCTAAAATCTGGTATACCACTTTCTGTTGAAACACCAGCTCCACCAAAGAAAACTATTTTATTACTTTCTTTTATCATATTATTTAGTTGTGTTATTTTTTCTTCGTTATTCATACTATCACCAATTATATTATATCATATAATGTATAAGGTGATTAAATGAAAAAAATAAAAAAATTCTTCATTTCCTTATACAACGATGCTAAAAATATAAAGAGTAAAGATCCTGCAGTACATAATATTTTAGAAGTTATATTACTTTATCCTGGATTTCATATACTAATATATCATAAACTAGCCCATTTTTTATATATTAAAAAAAGATATGTCTTAGCAAGAATTATATCTCAGCTTGGTAGATTTTTTACAGGAATAGAAATACATCCGGGTGCTAAGATAGGGAAAAGGCTATTTATTGATCATGGTATGGGAATTGTAATAGGAGAAACTGCACAACTAGGAGATGACTGTACAATTTATCACGGAGCAACATTAGGTGGAACTGGAAAAGACACGTTAAAAAGACATCCAACTATAGGTAATAACGTAATGGTAGGAGCAGGTGCAAAAGTACTTGGACCAATAGAAATAGGGAATAATGTTAAGATAGGAGCAGGCGCAATTGTCTTAAAAAATGTAAGAGATAATGTTACAGTAGTTGGAGTACCTGCAAAAGAGACAAAAAAATAAAGCACTATTAAGTGCTTATTTTTCTACAACTTTAACATTAACATTAAGTTTTTGTGCTAAAGTTGATAAATAATCTTTTAAGTTACTACTAGCTTGTTTCATATTATCCTCACTACTTGTTTTTTCTAAGATGCTATCCCTAGCTATTTGCTCAAATGCTGCAACTTCACTAGGTTTGTATGAACTGCCAAATATACTCTTGTTGTTTGATGTACTAAAATCAGTTATATCGATTGAAGATAGTTTAATATCGTCTTTATCATAACTAATTATAATAGTAGCATCATCATCAATAGTTGAGCTTATACTAGAAGTTTCAATTGAAAATATAGTGTTGTATGTTGCATATACTTTAATATCTGAATTAAATAACCATTCTGTCCAGCCATTATTCTCAGGTGTTTTATCATGAGATAATGTTATTCTTCCAGAAGTACGTAGCAAAGTTAGTGCTACATTATTATTTAATTCTTCAATAAAGTTTTGAGATTTTGCAACCTCTTTTTCTAGCAACTCTTTTTGTAATTTACTATCTTCTAGCGCTTTTATTTCTCTTTTTACTGCATCCTCCTTGTTGTTTTTGTATTGGGTATAGTTATATGTGAAAAATATAACTCCACCAACTACTAGTATTAAAACTACAAATTTAATTATTTTTTTGAAAAAATTTTTCAAAAAACATCTCCTCCTTTTATTCTTTTTTAAAAGAGGATAACTTTTAACAAGCATGTTTATATTATAACATACTTTACATAAAAATGCAATTACATAAAAAAAAGAACTCATATAACAGAGTTCTTTTAATCCTTTTTTTTGAAAATATTATCAAAAATTATGAACAACAGGCACATTAACATATACACAGCAGCAATCATTAAAACATATTTGGCTACTCCTATTACACCTAACTTTTCTACATCTAAAAAGAAGTAGGCATATTTATCTGAACCTGCTCTAGATAAAAATTTACCACCTAAAAATGTATATACATATACATATATTAGATATAAAATTGGGAATATACACCATAAAGGTATATATTTTTTCCTCCAGAATCCCTTAATATCAAAAAGCAGATAATCAAATAATACTAACATTGGTGTAACAATATGTACTAACATATTAGATATCTCTAATACTTTTTCTATAGTATCACATTCTATCATTACAAAATCTAATGGAACTAGTGAAACTATGTATACAGAAAAAGTAAGTAGAATAGACATTAATATTAGTCCTTTGAAAAAATGATAAGTCTTGGTGTTTTCAAGATTTGGTTTTAGCCAAATTATAAGTGTACTTATCATATAAAAAATAAGTACTAGTATGTTACTTTGCATGGTAAAAAATGACAACATGCCAACAACACTACGAGTTTTAACCAAGTTGATAATAATACCAGATAAACAGCATAAAATTATTGTAGCTTTATATGCACAAGAAAGTTTTCTTTTGCATGGCATATCTCCACCGCCTTTCGATTAATAATTATACCATAAAAATAAATATTTTTCAACCTTTTAGTTTACTTAATTTTACATTTGACAATAACAAGATGTAAGTATATAATAAAGAAAATAATGTAAAAAAATAATATAAAACTATACTTATCTAAAAAAAGTAGTATAATATATAAAAAATGGAGGGGAATATGAAAGCTTTGGTAACAGGAGCTTCATCTGGCATAGGATATAGTATTGCTAGGTATCTTAGTCGTTTAGGCTATGACATAATAGCTGTTGCAAGAAGAAAAGATTGCTTAGCTAATCTTAAAAAAGAATGCAGTACAAATGTTGAAATTATTTCTTTAGATTTAAGTGTACTAGATAATGTATATAAATTATATGAAAATACAAGACATTATGATATAGATATTTTAGTAAATAATGCAGGTGTTGGATTATATGGTGAATTCTATGATATAGATGAAGAAAAAGAGCTCGATATGATTAATCTTAATGTTGTAACAACAAACCTTTTAACAAAATTATATTTAAAAGATATGGTAAATAGGAATAAAGGTAAAATTCTTAATGTTTCTTCAATATTAGGTTTTATGCCTGGACCTTTAATGAGCTCGTATTACGCGACAAAAGCATATATTACTAGCATGAGTAGAGCAATTAATACAGAGTTAAAAATGAAAAAGATAGATGTTACAGTTTCTACTTTATGTGCAGGTGCTGTGGATACAAACTTTAATAGCGATTTAGGCGTTTCGTTTTTTGTTCCACCAAGTAGCTCAGAATTTGTGGCTGAGTATAGTATAAAAAAATTATTGAAAAATAAAGAAATAATAATACCTGGAAAAATAAATAAGGTGATATATTTTCTAAATAAAATTATACCAATAAGATTTTCTAAATATTTTGTATATATGAGTCAAAATGGTAAAAGAAATTATTAAAAGTACAAATGTTAATTATGTGGATTAACATTTGTATTTTTTTGCATAAACGCTTTTAAATAACTCATAACAATATTAGGAGAAATTATATAATGAAAGAAATATTAAGTTATATTAAAAGTAGATGTGAAAATTTAGATGATATTCAGTATAGAAAATTAGTTTTAGATAATGAAGAAGTATATATTATATCTAGTAGTGCTATGACAAATTCTGAACTATTATCTAATTTTGTAATAAGAAGCATAGTAGACGCTATTAATAAAGTGGATAAAAAAGAAAATAGCAAAAAATTAGAAGATAAGATAATGGAAAAACTCGGCAGAGCAGATAATATAGACTTAGAAAATATGATAGCTATAAGTAAAATTAAAAAGCTAGATATAGAAAAAGAAGATGTTTTTAAATATATTTTTTCTGGTTTTGCACTTATTTTATATAAAGATAATGTTTACGCAGTATACGTAAAAGCGTCCCTTACTAGAAGTATAAGTGAGCCTACTAGTGAAAATTCAGTAAGAGGCTCAAAAGATTCATTTGTAGAAGATATTAGTCAAAATTTAGGACTTATTAGAAATAGAATTAAAACAGAAAAGCTAATATATAAAGAGCAAGAAATAGGTAGAAAGACTAAAACTAAAGTTGCTCTTATGTATATTTCAGATATTGCTAAAAAAGATATTGTAAAATATGTTGAGGATAAAATTAAGCGTATAGATATTGACGGAATACTAGATGTTAATTATATACAAGAGTACATTGAAGAAAAAAATGATTCAGATTTTCCTGTATCAATTAATACAGAAAGACCTGATGTTGTTTCATATTATTTGCTACAAGGAAGAATAGTAATACTAGTAGACAATAGTCCGTTTGTACTTATACTACCTGCATTTTTTGAGGATTTTATTAATAATATAGATGACTTATATCAAAAATCTAAAAATGTAACAATAACTAAAATTGTAAGGTATTTATCTTTAATAATAACAATAATAACTCCAGCACTATACTTATCTTTAATTACGTTTGACCAAGAAACTATACCAAGTGACTTGCTAGCTTCTTTTGCATCCCAAAG
>CANRAK010000049.1 GCA_947628575.1 uncultured Clostridia bacterium
GATTTTATAGTGAATATGAAGTATATGATAAATATAGAGATTTTTTAAATAAAATACGAGAAGCAAATAAAAAATTTACAGAAGAACAGTGGATGTTTGATGAAACTGACTTACAAAATGAAATAAGTAAAGAAGATTTTGATATTAATACAACTACTAATCCTAACGTTCTTAAGGCGTTAGAACTAGCTAAAGAAGTTAAACTTAAAATAGATAGTACTGAAAAACTAAGAGATTTTGTACATTGTAATAAATTAGAAACAGCAGCTAAAAACTTTCACTCTATTAAAGGAGCAGCTACTGTAGATTTGATTAATTATTTAAAAAATCCTAATATAGATGAGGAAGATAAGACATTAGTTGCTGTTAAAGTTCCTGATGAAAAGATGAAAAATCAAGAAGGAGAGGCACTAACTAGAATAGTAGTATTTAATAAAGAGATATATGAAGAGTATTTTAAAAATAATACATCACTATTCTTTTCACATGCATTTTTATCTCAATTTGTAGATAAAAATTCTAAACATAAAGAGACAGAAATAAACAAATTAAGACAAAAATTAGAAAAGCAATATAAAGATAGAATGATAGATGAAGAGACAATGAAAATATTAATGGAGATAGGAGCTGTTTCAGTATATCATATCCCAAATAGTGAACTAGAGAAAAATAATATTGAATTAAATGAACCATGTTCACCTCTTGTTGAATGTGCAGCAAATTATTTTAGTCCTGTTGCAGATATTTCACCAAGTATAGAAAAAGATGATTACTTAAGAGAAAAATTAGAAGAAAAGGGAGTAAAACAAAATATAGTTAAAACTCCTGAAGGAAAAGAAAATGTATTATATAATAAGATGCATAGAGAATTACATGGCTCAGCAAAATCAACATATAAAGAGATTACTGGTAAAGTTATAGATAGGGATAGATAGGAGGATAATATTATGAGTGAAGAATCTATAAAGGATTTATTTATACAAAAAAGATATGATGAAGTAGTCCAATCTTTAGAAAAAATATACATAAAGCTATTTAAAGTAATGTTAGACTATAAAAAAGATGAAGTAAAAGAAGATTATAGCAATATGGATTATGACACTATAGCATTATTAATACCAAGTTATTATCCAAGATATAAGCAAGATATATTAAATTTAAAGCATGTAGAGTTTATGGAAAATTACACTTACTTAGATATAATAAACGTAATGTTATCTATATATTCATATATGCAAGATACATATAAAGATGATTACTCAGAAGGCTCATATAATGTTGAATATGATGAATCAGTTTTAGATGATAGTGTATATGATAGTGATGAAGAGATGTTGTATTAGAGATAATACCATCTCTTTTTTTATGCTGTAAAGTTGACATAAGTTCAAAAAAGTGCTATAATGTAAAGGATGATTTTTTATTTATTATTTACTAAAAATTTTTGTTGTAAGGGGGAAGGTAATATGAAAGCAAAAGATTTTTGTGATCTGTTTAGCATAGATTGCACTAAAGAATTAGTAAAAAATGAAAAATTTAAAAAACTAATACAATATATAAATAAAAATCATATAGAGTACTTATATAACGAAGAAAAAGTAATGAGTACACAGCGGTTTATAACTTTTCTAGAAGAAATTAAGTCTGTATCTTTAGCTGCAGAGTTAATCAAGGATTACAAGGATTTAACAGCCATTGGAATAAATCCAAAGATGGTTGCAAAATACTATAATGTATATCCAAAAAATTACTTCTATTATCCGGGAAGTTATATGGCAGATATACTAACAGATGATAATTATTTAAAACTGGCAACAATAGATTGGACAAAAGAGCATATATTTGATGGAAATTATGACAAGATACTTGTTATAAAAAAAGATGGTATATTAGTAAAAGAAAATAAGTCTAAAGATATGCCAAGTATGCATCAAAATATAGAAGCATTGTACCAAGCTAGAGAAAAAGGTATATTGAAGGAAGCGATAGAAAGTCTAAATTGAAATTGACTTTCTATTTTTTTTTGTTTTAGTTATAACATACATTATTTGTGAATTACAATAAAATTTAAATTATAAAAAAACACTTCGTGTATATAATGTAATAGGACATATTAAGCTAAAGGGGTTGAAAATTATATATTTTATGATATAATATAGGAGTTAAAATATGCAAATTTTAGATATATTGGAGGAATTAAAATGAATGTTAAAGTAGATAAAAAAGAAAATTCAAAAGTAGAAATTGAATTTACAATGGACAAAAAGCAATTTAACGAAGAATTAGAAAAAGCATATAAACAAAATGCTAAAAAATTTAAAGTACCAGGATTTAGAGCTGGTATGGTACCAAGAGCTATTGTAGAGCAAACTTATGGTGAAGGAGTTTTATATGAAGCTGTAATAGAAAATAATGTAGATGATGCATATAGAGCAGCTGTTATAGAAAACAACTTAGAAATAGTTTCTAGACCTGAACTTGATATTAAGCAAATTGGAAAAGATAAAGACTTTATATTTGTTGTTACAGTATGTGTAAAACCAGAAGCTACTGTAAAAGATTATAAAGGAATAGAAGTTAAAAAAGTAAGCACAAGAGTTACAAAAAAAGATGTTGAAGCAGAATTAGACACTATAAGAGAAAAGAATGCAAGAATTGTTACTGTAGAAGACAGAGAACTAAAAGATGGAGATATTTCTGTTATAGATTTTGAAGGATTTAAAGACGGTGAAGCTTTTGAAGGTGGCAAAGCTGAAAACTTTGAACTTACAATAGGTTCAGGACAATTTATACCAGGCTTTGAAGAGCAAATGGTAGGAATGAAAGTTAATGAAACTAGAGATATTAATGTTACATTTCCTAAAGAATATCATTCAGAAGAACTTGCTGGAAAAGATGCAACATTTAAAGTAGTACTACATGAAATAAAAGAAAAAGTATTACCGGAAATTGATGATGAATTTGCAAAAGACGTTTCTGAATTTGATACATTAGAAGAATATAAAAAAGATTTAAATAAAAAAGTAAAAGAGCAAAAAGAAGCTCAAGCTAAAGCACAAAAAGAGCAAGAAGCAATAGATAAATTTATTGAAAAAGTAGAAGTAACTATTCCTGAGGAAATGATTGATGCTGAAGTAGATAAAATGGTAGAAGAAATGAATGCTAATCTTTCATATCAAGGATTAAACATTGACCAATATCTACAATATATTGGAATGTCACTTGATGATTACAAAAAAGAAATGAGAGAACAAGCTCAAAAGAGAATAAAACTAAATCTTGGACTTGAATTTGTAGCTAAAGAAGAAAAAATCGAAGTAACAGATAAAGAAATAGATGAAAAAATTAAAGTTTTAGCTGCTCAATATGGAAATAAAGAAGATGATTCATTATTAAAAAATGAAAATGCTAGAAACTATATGAAAGAGCAATTAGTACAAGAAAAAACAATGAATGTTATAACAGATAATATTGTAGAAAAATAAATAAAAAATAGGAGGTTTTAATATGATAAAAGATAGTTTAGTTCCATATGTAATTGAACAAACAAGTAGAGGAGAAAGATCTTATGATATTTTCTCTAGATTGTTAAAAGAAAGAATTATATTTATATCAGAGCCAATAGATAGTGCATCTGCATCTGTAGTTGTTGCACAATTACTATTTCTAGATGCAGAAGATCCTGGAAAAGATATATTTTTATATATTAATACACCAGGTGGAAGCATAACAGACGGTATGGCAATTTATGATACTATGCAATATATAAAATCAGATGTATGCACAATTTGTGTTGGTATGGCTGCATCTATGGGCTCAGTATTATTAGCAGCAGGTGCAAAAGGAAAAAGATATGCACTTCCTAATTCAGAAGTTCTAATTCATCAACCATTAATTGGTGGTGGCGGACTATCTGGTCAAACTACTGAAATAAAAATACATGCTGATCATATGGTAAAAACAAGAGAAAAATTAAATAAAATATTAAGTGAAAGAACAGGTCAACCACTAGATAAAATACAAGAAGACACAGAAAGAGACCATTATATGACTGCACAAGAGGCTAAAGAGTATGGACTTATTGATGCAGTAATGGATAATATAAGTAATATAGGTAAGGAGAATAAATAATATGGCAAATAAAGGTTCAAGTAATAACCATAATCAAAAACCTATATTTTGCTCATTTTGTGGTAGATTAAGACAGGAAGTAGATAAATTAATAGAAGGACCTAATGGAGTATATATATGCGATGAATGTGTAGATATATGCCACAAAATAATGAAAGATGACGAAGCACTTACCAAAGAGGATGTTATAGGAACAAAGGAATTAGTTTCAACAGACGAATTGCCATCTCCTGAAGCAATAAAAAGGGTTTTAGATGAGTATGTTATTGGTCAAGATGATGCTAAAAAAGTTTTAGCTGTATCAGTATATAATCATTATAAAAGAATTAGAAATATGGATAAGTTGGATGATGTGGAAATACAAAAAAGTAATATATTATTACTTGGTCCAACTGGATGTGGAAAAACATTATTAGCACAAACATTAGCTAAAATATTACACGTTCCATTTGCAATAGCCGATGCTACTACATTGACAGAAGCAGGCTATGTAGGAGAAGATGTAGAAAATATATTATTAAGACTTATACAAGCAGCAGATTATGATGTAAAAAAAGCTGAAAAAGGAATAATATATATAGATGAACTAGATAAAATATCTAGAAAAAGTGAAAATGTTTCTATTACAAGAGATGTTAGTGGAGAAGGAGTACAACAAGCATTATTAAAAATAATTGAAGGAACTGTTGCTAATGTTCCTCCACAAGGTGGTAGAAAACATCCACAACAAGAGTTCATTAAAATAGATACATCTAACATATTATTTATATGTGGTGGAGCTTTTGATGGATTAGAGAAAATAATAGAAGCTCGTGTTGATACAAAAACAATGGGATTTGGTGCAAAAGTAGAAAGTAAAAAAGAATTAGATGTAGGAAAGATATTTGCACAAGTACAACCTCAGGATATTGTAAAATACGGAATTATTCCTGAACTTGTTGGTAGATTACCTATTATAACAAGTTTAAATCAGTTATCTAAAGATGCTTTAATAGAGATAATTTCTAAGCCTAAAAATGCGTTACTAAAACAGTATGTAAAGCTATTTAAAATGGATAATGTAGAATTAGAAATACAAGAAGAAGCACTTAACGCTGTTGTAGAGTATGCAGTTGAAAGAAAAACTGGTGCAAGAGGACTTAGAGCTATAATGGAAAAAGTAATGATGGATGCAATGTATGATGTACCATCAAATAAAGATATAATAAAATGCATTATAACAAAAGAAGTTGTAACGGATTCTAAAAAACCTATATATATAACAGCACAACTAGAAAGTAAGGCTAAATAAAGTCTTACTTTTTCTTTACTTTTTTCTATACATTTGTTATAATAAATTTGTGCAAAAAAAGGAGAATGTAATGAAATATTACTCTTTAGATAATAAAATGGATTTAAACGGCAATTATGGCCAAATAAGCGAGGGTATTTTAGTAGAAAAGCAGTCTAAATTTATATCATATTTATTTAAGATAGAAAATGAAGAGCAAGCTTTAGAAAAAATAGAAAGTATAAAAAAAGATAATTTACAAGCAAGACATGTAGTATATATATATTCTTTTTTAAAAAACAATATAGCAAATATTAGATTTTCAGATGATGGTGAACCAAAAGGTACAGGTACAAAAGCTATATATGAACTTCTAGATAAAGAAGCTATTACAAATATATGTATTGTTATAGTACGCTACTTTGGTGGTATATTACTTGGTGCAGGTCCACTTTCTAGAGCATATTTAAATAGTGCTAGAATTTCTATAGATAAATGTAGTAAAGAAGAAATATATAATTATATAGACTATGTTCTAGAGTGTGATTATGATAAATATAACATACTTAAAAACAAACTAGAAAAATATATAAAAAATAATTATATAGTATTAAATAATAGTGAATTTAAAGAAAATATCACTTTAAATTTAAAGATAGTAGACTTTGAATATGATAATATTAAAAGTATGATTGAAGAAATTAATTATGAAAAAAATTAGGAGATTATTATGATAATTGAAGATATAGACAAATATGTTGCTATAGGAAAAGAAATAATTGCATATAGCAGTAAAAATATACAAATAGATTATGATTTAAAGATAAGATATAAAATAGATAAAGAAAATAAAGAAATAAGGCTTTATGATGTTCCAAGAGTACTAACATTTCAAGAAAAGAGTGCAATATACTATGCAATATTAGATAGATTTTTCTTCTTTCCTTTAAGTATGCTAAATAAAGATTTTAAAGATGAAAATATAGAAAACTATATAGTAAGAGAAAATGGATATACATATCATGAATTTAATAATATAGAAGGAAAATCAAAAGGTATACTTGGAGAATTACTATTTGAAATTCCAAGACAAGAAATAGAAACAGAAAAGCTAAAAAGAATACGAGATATATATGAGATGTTAATTAGAAATGTAAATGAATTAGGAAAAAATCCAATATGCATAGCATTTAATGGTTTAACAGCAGATTTTAAAGATGTATTTAAATGCATAAAATATATGCTAAAAGAAGATGATAAACTAAAGGTAAATGAAAATAAATGTATATTATTAATGAAGAAAGGTTTATTTGGAAGAAATAAGAGAATATTTATATTACCAATAAAAGATTTAGTTAAAGAGGCAAGTGAAGAATAATTTGCCTCTTTAATTTATATATAAATTGAAATGTAAATTAAAATATAAATATAAAAAGCATAAAATATAATAAAGAAAAAATACAATAAAAAATAATACAAAAATATAATAAAAAAGTATTGACAAACAAACGTTCTTATATTATAATAAAAGTATAAAAAAGAACAAATGTTTATGAGGGTGATTATATGGAAAGATTAAAGAATTTATTAAAAGATGTATTTTTTATTTTATTAGTTATAATAATATTTAATATGCTTATATCATATCAAGTAGCAAAAACAGAATATAAGACTTATGAATATACAGTTGCAAATGGAGAAACATTATGGGATATTGCTACAAAAATATGTAAAGAAGACGAAAATTTATATGTAAGAAATGTAATTAAGGATATACGAAATATAAACAATTTACCTGATCCTACTATATATAAAGGACAAGTTATAATGTTACCAATATACTAAAAATAGCTAGACTTATGTCTAGTTTTATTTTTCTCTTGCATTGTTTACATAAGTGTGATATAATACCTATGGCATTATAATATAATTTCTTACCGTGATTAAAAAGGAGGAATGATTATGAAGATTAAGATTAATCTAAAAAATGGATTCTTGAAAGGAAGTGTATTTGGAAATCTAGGTGTAGATGGTAGGCTAACAATAGAAGAAAGAGATACAAAGAAAGAACTTCTTATTTATTTTTATCAAGAAGAAGGAGTGATTGAGGTAACTCATAATCACAACAAAATTGAAAAAGAAGGTTTAAGCAAAAAAGAAAGGTATGCAATAATTGAAACTATACTAAAAGAGTATACAACGTTATCTAAATCATTATTACATGCAAGTGCTAGCTATTATCTAGAAAAATATGTGCTAATTGACACAACAAATATAGAAAGAAAAGTACCAATTAAGAGAAATAATAAACAAAAAGATATATTACAAGAGTACTTAGACTCAAAAAGTTCATATAATACAACAAGTGTATTATTTCGTGAATTAAAAAATGTATATGAGGAGCTAAACGCTCAAAAGAGAAAAATTGGTAAGGAAGATTTAATTATTTATATTGATGCCAAATTAAACTACTTTGAGAAAAAAGATTTAATATATTTTACTCATAATATATTAGAAAACTTAGGCTTAAGTGAAAAAGTGACAGTTAATATACAAAAAAGTACATCTATATTAGAGATAAAATGTAATTAATATAAAAACTGATATAATATAAATTTATATATATCAGTTTTTTTCTGTTTAAGCTCCTTGAAATATGTTTATTATTGTGAGATAATATATTTGAAAACAAGGGGGAATTATATATGAAAAATAAGTTAAAGCTAGCAATATGTTTATTTTCTATTATGATAATAAGTACAGCTAGTTATATATATGCTGAAACAGATATGAGCTATACGCTAAACGTACTAGATAAGTATAAAATATTTCTAGATGGAGAATCAGTAACTGTACCAGAAAGTGTTAGTTATTCAGATGGACATACTCAAAGCTTAGCAACTTATCATAAAAGACTACAAGAGTTAGCAAGTAGATTAAGTAGTGTAGAATATTCAAATGGTAAAGTTAGCGTACAAGATGGAAAAATATTTCGAACAGATACTAATGGAGACTATATATGCTTATTTTCAAATGACGGTTCAAAAATTTCAAATATAGATATGACTACACTAAAAAATAGATTTGAAAAGAATTATATGACAAATCGTGCTGTAGATAAATTTAATGAGCTAAATCAAGAACACCATGATACTCCAGCGAAACAAAAAGATAAATTAGAAAAGTTAGAATTTTTAATTCAAAATTACCAAGAAGATATAGCCAGAATGAGGGCAATAACTTTTGATGATACACCTAAGACTTTCTACTGTGCAATGCCTTTTGTTGGATTAACATACACACCAGCTAAGCCAAATCCAACAATAGACTATGATCAAAAGACAGTAACAGAAAGTGTAAAAGGAACATATTATTTATATTCATTAGTTTATAGAGATTTAAGATTACTTAATTTAGAGTATTCAGTAAAAGGAGAAGATCCTGTAAGAGTTCCAGATTTTGATATGGATACTTATACATATACTGTAAATTTAAGTCCTAAATATGTAGATGGTACAAAGATTAATACAATATCTACACTAAACATGAAACGTATACTAGAAACAAACAACATAACTGATTTTGATTTAGATGTATCAGTTCAAGAAGCAGATGTAGTAATACAAGATAAAAAAGCAACAGCAAAAGTAAAGGTTGTATTTGATATATCAAATTACGCAAATAATGATGATTATACAGAAAATATTGAGAGAGAATATACAATAAACTTTGTAGTATCAGATTATAAAAAAGGCGACGTAGATATGAATGAAGTTGTAGATGCAGTAGATGCTGCAAAAGTACTTACACTATATAAAAACCAA
>CANRAK010000050.1 GCA_947628575.1 uncultured Clostridia bacterium
AGAGAGAAAGCAATAATAGATGAAAGATTTATAAGGATGACTGGCTACAACGAAGGAGAAAGAGCTGGTTTAAAAAAGGGTGAGATATTGGGCTTGAAAAAAGGTGAGATATTAGGTATAAAACAAGGCATTAATCAAGGAAAAATTGAAATTGCAAAAAATATGTTGTCTAAAAACATTAATATTGAAACTATTTCTGAAATAACAGGATTATCTAAAAAAGATATAAGTAAGATAAAATAATAATATTCTTTTATATAAGATAGTAACAAGCGTTAAAATAGCATAGATTAAATTATTTAATCTGTGCTATTTTTTGCTATTTTTAGTATCTATTTTTATAACCTAGTTATATATTTCTACAAATTTTTTTAAGTATAAGTAGTATAACATATATATCTAGAGGTGGTTATATGATTGATGAAATATTAAAAGTATTACCAAGTTATATAGCAAATGATATTGTTAAATTGAACTGTATTCAAAATATTACTGAAATTAGACTTAGAACTAGAAGTAAAGTTATACTAAGGTGTGTTAATAAAGAGATTGTGCTTGAATGTATAGTAACAACAAAAGCAATTTTAGATATATTACTTAATGTATCTAAAAATTCTATTTATGCTATACAAAATGATATAAATAATGGATTTGTTATTATAAAAGGCGGTCATAGGATAGGTATTAGTGGAGAGGTTGTATATGTAGACGGAAAAATAAAAAATATTAAGAATATATGTAGTTTAAATATACGTGTGGCAAGACAAATTTATGGATGTGCAGATAAAATACTGCCTAAGATAATTGAAAATGGTATTATAAAAAATACACTAATTATTTCTCCACCTGGCTGTGGTAAAACTACATTAATAAGAGATATAGTAAGACAAATTAGCAATGGTATACCAAGCTTAAATGTTACGGGTAAAAATGTTTCTTTAATTGATGAAAGAGGTGAGATTGCATCGGTATATGAAGGTGTTGCAAGTTTAGATGTTGGTGTTAGAACGGATATAATGAGTAACGTTACAAAATCTACAGGTATGAAAATGATGATAAGGTCAATGGCTCCAGATGTTATAGCAACAGATGAGATAGGCGGACATTTAGATATATTAGCTATTAAAGAAGCTATATTATCTGGTGTTAATGTCATATTTACTATGCATGGTGATTCGTTAAAAAGTGTAATGAAAAATCCAGAAGTAAATTAGTTATTATATTTAAATATATTTTCTAAAATAATAATACTTTCTAATGGGAAAACTCCAGGGATAATAGAAAAAATCTACGATACTAAAGAGCTTGGAGGTGCTGCATGATATTTTTTAAAATTATAATATCTATTGCTATATTATGTATAACATCATATATAGGGATAGAAAAAGCGAATTATTTAAAATCTAGAGAAGATATACTTACAGATATGATAACATTTCTAAAATTAGTTGAAAATGAAATGATATATATGCTAAATAGTTTACCTAACTCGTATGAAATAGCTAGACAAAGACTTAGTTCAAAATTAAAAGATGTAATTGGTGCAATAGTTCTTGATATGAGTGAGTATGGGGTAGATAAAATTGATATGAGTATAACAAATAATATTAATTTACTATCTGAGCTTAATCAATATGATAAAGATATAATAATATCTACACTTAAAAATTTAGGAAGGAGTGATTTAGAATCACAAAATAATATAATAGATAATGCAATAACAATACTTAGAAAGCAAATTAATGAAGCAAATAGTATAAAAATCAAAAATTCAAAAGTGTATAGAACAGTTGGTATTATAACAGGACTTATAATTGTAGTTGTATTCATATAAGGGGGAATAGTATGGATATAGATTTATTGTTTAAGATAGCAGGTGTAGGTATTTTAGTTGCTGTATTAAATCAAGTGTTGTCAAAGGCTGGACGTGAAGATCAAGCAATGATGACCACTCTTACAGGCGTTATTATAGTACTTATGATGGTTATTTCTAAGATAAGTGAATTATTTGATACAGTAAGAAATACTTTCAATTTATAGGAGGAAATATGAGTATATTTAAAATAGTTGGCTTTGGAATAATTTCTGTAGCAATAATTATAATATTAAAAAATCAAAAACCAGAAATAGCATTAATGTGCACACTTATGGCTTCAGTAATAATGTTAGTATTTATATTTGATGAAATAAGTGATGTTATAGGGCTTTTAAATACTCTTATAGAAAAATCTTCTATCAATAAAAATTTTTTAATAATAATACTTAAAGTTGTAGGAATTTCATATATAGTAGAATTTGGAAAAAATATATGTTTAGATGCTGGCGAAAGTTCAATAGCTAGTAAAATTGAAACAGCTGGTAAAGTAATAATAGTATCACTTTCTATTCCTATTATTACTTCATTGCTTGAGATAGTCACTTCAATCGTATGATAAAAAAAGAAAAAATTCT
The DNA here is from genome assembly GCA_947628575.1 of uncultured Clostridia bacterium. GTDB lineage: Bacteria > Bacillota > Clostridia > TANB77 > CAG-465 > CAG-465. Next base: position 2,452 of record CANRAK010000050.1, read on the forward strand.
ACTATTTTTTTTAATACTATTTTTAGGAAATATTGTAGTTGCAGAGCAGATAGATAGTGATGTTGAGGAAAATTTAGAAGTAGGAAAATATTTAGAGGTATTTGAAGAATACACAAAAGAAAATGATATAGAAGGATTTGATGTTAATACTTTATATAATGATTTAATTACAGGAAATGGAATAGAGTATAAAAACATACTAGATATATTAGTGTCAAATATAACTAAGCAAGTAACACAAACACTAAAAAGTAGTATTACGATATTCATAATAGTTATAATAACAGCAATAATAACTAGTTTAGAGCTGGATAAAGATAGTGATGTTATTAAAATAACTAGACTAGTTGTGTTTATTTCCTTAAGCGCAATATTATTAAAAAATTATCTAGATATTGTTGTAATGTTTAAAAATATAGTAAACACTATAAGTTATATAATGCAAGTAGCATCTACATTTTTACTTGGAATATTACTTGCTACAGGAAAAATAACTTCTACAGGCATAGTACAGCCATTACTACTTTTTGTATCTAACTTTATTTGCGTTATAACTGAGTATGTTATAATCCCTTGTTTTACATTTTCTATAGCTATAAATATAATATCTCGCATATCTGAAAATATAAAAATGAACAATTTGGCTAGTATGTTTAGAAAAGCTTCATTATATATTTTCTCAAGTATAATTGGTATATTTTTAGTAGTACTATCTATGGAGACTACAATTACAAAATCTATGGATGGATTATATTATAAAACAGCACAGGATATAGTATCAAATGCTGTTCCAGTTGTTGGTGGCTTTTTATCAGATAGCTTAGATACTGTTTTAAGTGCTACAGAGCTTATAGGAAAAGTAGGTGGCATTGTTGCACTAATTGCAAGTATTATTATTGTCAGTATACCAGTTGTGAAGTTGGTAATTATTGTAGTTATATATAATTTATTAATTTCATTTAGTGAACCAATAAATGAAGATAGTAATATACAAAACTTTATTAGAGGCTTTGCAAGTGTATATAAAGATATGCTTGGCATTTTAATAGGTATTATGACACTATTTATTATATCAACAGGTATTATTATGAGTATAGTTGGTACAGTTAATGGATAGGAGGAATTTTTATGTTAGATATATTTAAAAATTGGATAAGTATGATACTTGGAATAGGAATACTTTTTACTGTAATTAGGTTAATACTACCTAATACTAAATTAAAAAAATATATCTATTCTTTAATGGGAATAGTTACAATAATTGTATTTTTAAATCCAGTTATTTCATTTTTTAACTCAAATAATCTAGAAGAAAGTATAGAAGATGTTATGTTAGATATGACAGGTGATGAAAGTTTGAAGAAAAAGTATACAGATATAAGTAATTATGAGCTAATAGGTCAAAGTAATGTTAAAGATAATTTTAAAGAGAATGTTCAAAATGATATAAAAGCAAAACTAGAAAAAGAGATAGATGATAGTATAAAAGTAAGTATAGATGTTAGTGATGATTATAATATAAGCAAAGTATATATAAACTTAACTAAAGAAACTTCTTTTGATATAACTTCATTTATTAATCAGGAATATGATATAGATAAAAATAAGATAGATATTTCAATAGGAGGCTAAATATGAATTATTTAGAAACTATAAAAAATATAAGTAAGGATAATAAAAGAAAAAAAGAAAATTTAATACTACTTTTGGTATTATTAGTAATACTTTTAATAAGTATTAATTATATATTTAGTAATGATAAAAATAGTAAAGATACAAAAGTAGAAAATAATATAGAAGAACAAGTAAATAAAAAAGATGATTTAGAAGAAAAGATAAGTGAAGTATTATCACAAATTACAGGTGTTAGTGAAGTATCAATTATAATTAACTATTCAGATGAAGGAAATACAAATGTTGTGTATGATACAAAAGAGACTGTAGGAGAAAATGGTAATGTTACAAGTGTTGAAAAATCTGTTGCGTATAATGAAAAAAGTGGAGAAAAAACAGCTATTATTCAGATGCACAATACACCAAATGTAGAAGGTGTTATAGTAGTTGCACTTGGAGTAAATAGCTCAGATTTAAAACAAAGAATATCCACAGCACTTGGCAATTTACTAGGAATTCCATCATATAAAGTGCAAGTATTTGAAAAATAAGGAGGTTTTATCATGAAAAATAAGGAAAAGATAAAAAGATATACTATGGCAGTAGTCTCTTTTTGCTTTATGCTCGTAATTGCTGGATATATAAATTATAAATATAATCCTGAACGAGAAAAGGATTTAGGGCAAACTGTATATGTTAATTCTAATAGTGACGATGTTAATATATACAAAGATACAGAAAGTGTTAATGGCCCTGTAGATGATAGTATAGCGTCTTTTAGATATGATAGGGATAATATGTATTCTGAGCTATCAAATAATTATTCAAATATAATTAATAATACTAATTCTAGTGCTGATACAGTAGCAGAATATCAGAAAAAGTTAAGTGACTTAATAGAGGAAAAAAATCAGGTGCAAATGGTAGAAAATATAATTAAAACTAAAGGAGTAGAAGATATAGTAATTATATTAACAGGAAATAGTAATGCTAATGTTATGGTAAAAGTAGATGAGTTAGACGAAACTTTAGTTGCACAAATAATGCAGACTATAGTAGATCAACTAGATATTAATGCTAGTAATATAAGTATACAAAAGATAAATGCATAGTATGATTTTAAAAAGATATCTTAAGTGATATCTTTTTCTTTTGATGTAAAAAGTTTGTTATTATTAAGAAATTTGTTGAAAAAAAAAGCTTTTTATGATACTATATTTTTGATGTTATGAAAATTTAAGGAGTGAAATAAATGGGAAATAAAAAACAAACATTGATTATAATATTATTAGTTGTATTATTAGGTTTAGCAATAGCATATATAATACTTGGACCTAATGGCTATACTACAACACAAAAAGGTAAAGATTTCTTAGAGGACGCTTTAGAGCTACAATCTACACTTTCATACTATGTTGGTGCGTCTTACTCAGATGCTTTTGGTGTATATGATAAGGTAGAAATTTTATCTGGAAAAACTAAAGATGGAGAACAAATAAAAGATAACCAAGATAACCTATTACCAACTTTAGTAGACTCAGAAAATACTTTAGATTATAAAAATGATGAAAAGGCATATAAATTAAATATGGAATATGTTAGAACTACTTTAGGTATAGATATAGCAGATTATGAAGGAGTAGATTTTTACGTTGTTAATGGAGATATACTAAAAATTAAATTAACATCTACACCTGACTGGTGGAGCAATAATTTTGATGTTATGTTGCTAAATTAAGGAGAGACGTATGAAGAAATTTGTAATTAACTTATTAAGAGTATTAATAGTAGTTGCAATATTAATTTTAACTGTTCTTTTGGTAGTGAAAGTTAAAAAAGATACTTTAGCTGAAAAAGAAAAGCAAGAATATATAGAAAATGTAAGAGTTGAGTCTGAGTCTATATGTAAAGTTGCTAATGAGCAGTTTAATAAGATTAAAGAGGCAGTTAAAAAAGATGTAGATAAAAACATAGTAATTGCTGATACAGGGAACTTAACTAAAATAGATTTATATTTTGTTGTTGAAGAAAATGGTAACTATAAATATGTAGTAAGAAAAAAAGTAGATGACAAAGATAAGTATGCTGTTGCAGAAGATAATGCTCAAGAAGGAAAGTATATTATATCTATAGATGCACTAGGTATTAAGAATTGTGTCTATACTAATATAGACAACTATTGCATAGATGAAGATGGAATTATTACTTATATAGATAATTAGTGGAAGGATGAAAATATATGAGTGAAGAAAAATTACCAATAGGTGAAGAATTTATTAAAAGAAAAATTCTTACAAAAAATGATGTTAATATAGTATTAAACTATCAAAGTGAACATCCAGATATGAAGTTTGGCGAAATAGTAGATATATTAAATATGTGTGATAAAGAGGATTTACTAGATGTACTTGCATCTAATTTAGGTGTAAAGTCTGCTATAATAGACAGAAAGTTATCTATCGACCCTATGAACTTTTTACCATCAGATATAATAATAACTTATAGGGCATTACCTTTTGAAAAGGTAGATGATACTATACATATAGCTTTTGCTAATCCACAAGATACAGAAACAGTTGAATATGTTAAAGAATTAATAGCAAAAGAAGGGTATAAAGTTGAAGTGTATATTACACTTTATACAATAATATTTGCTCATATAGAGAAGATAAAAAATTCAAAACAAGTAAGAATGTGCTTTAGTGATACAAATTCTGCCCCTGAAATTAAAGATGAAGATATAGGCAATACAATAATAGAAGATATAAAAAATAAATTAAGAAGAAAAAAGTAAAAGTGGTTAATTTTAATCACTTTTACTTTTCTTTTACGTATGTATTAGCAGGGGCAATTACTTTAGATACTTTATCTACTTTTATTACTGGTATTTCTCCGTTATAATTTCCTTTAATTATAGTTCCACATATTTCTACCCATTCGTTTTCTTCTAATTTTAAATCACCGTTATAATTACACATATATCCAGCAACTTGTGTAGTATTATCCTTTTCTAAATATCTACCACATACATAAAAGTCTTTTTTAAAATCTGGAAGTGTGTATATAAATCCTGTTACTTTTATGGTTTTTCCAATATTCTCATCAATTGATTCATGTATTTTCTTCAAATTTGAAACAAAATTTTCTTCTGTTATTTCATAATCATAGTTACTAATACTGTTGTTAGTAAACACAGAATTATCTTTTATTCCAAACTCTATAACAGATGCTATTACTACAGCACATATAATACAAAAAAATAGTATTTTTTTATAATCCATTTTAACATTTACAACGAACATAAAAAATCCTCCACAATATCTAATATATATATATTACAAAAAATGGATTTTATGCCTGTAAATTATACCTTTGTATTTTATTTTAATATGTTTTATGATATAATATGCTATGTTGGAGGCAAAAAATATGAAACTTATAGAAAAAATATTTGGAAGTTATAGTAGTAGAGAAATAAAAAGAATACTTCCATTAGTAGACAAGATAGAACAAATAGAGGAAGAATACAAAAAATTAACTGATGAAGAGCTAAGAGGAAAAACAAAAGAATTTAAAAGTAGAATAGAAAAAGGTGAAACTTTAGATGATATTTTACCAGAAGCTTTTGCTGTAGTTGCTGAAGCATCAAGTAGAGTACTTGAAATGAGACATTTTAGGGTTCAGCTTATTGGTGGTATTATTATCCATCAAGGAAGAATAGCTGAAATGAAAACAGGTGAAGGTAAAACACTTGTTGCAACTCTACCTGTATACTTAAATGCATTATCTGGAAAAGGTGTTCATGTTGTTACAGTAAATGATTACTTAGCAAAAAGAGATAGTGTTTGGATGGGAAAATTATACAATTTCTTAGGCCTAACAGTTGGACTTGTTGTACCTAATATGACATCTGATGAAAAGCGAGCAGCATATAATTGTGATATCACTTATGGTACAAACAATGAGTTTGGTTTTGATTATTTAAGAGATAATATGACAATGGATAAAGAGTCTATGGTTCAAAGAGAATTAAACTATGCAATCGTAGACGAAATTGATAGTATATTAATTGATGAAGCTCGTACACCACTTATTATTTCTGGGAATGTAAATAAACAAAGTGATTTATATAAAAGAGCCAATATGTTTGCAAAAGGCTTAAAACCAAGAAAAATAGTAGAAAATAATGATAAAGAATTTGATGAATCAGATGATAATTATGACTATATAGTAGATTTAAAAGCACATACTGTAGCTCTTACAAATACAGGTACTAAAAAGGCTGAGCAATATTTTGGAATTGAGTCTTTATCTGATGTATCTAATCTTGCTATATCACATCATATTAACCAGGCATTAAGAGCTTATGGATTAATGGCAAGAGATAAAGATTATATAGTTAAAGATGATAAAGTATTAATTGTAGATGAATTTACAGGACGTATAATGGATGGTAGAAGATATAGTGACGGATTACATCAAGCTATAGAAGCAAAAGAAGGCGTTACTATTGCAAACGAGTCACAAACTCTTGCAACAATTACTTTCCAAAACTACTTTAGACTATATAATAAGCTTGCAGGTATGACAGGTACTGCTAAAACAGAAGAAGAAGAATTTAAAGGAATATATAAACTAGATATAGTTGAAATCCCTACAAATAAGCCAGTACAAAGAAAAGATTATAACGATGTTATATATAAAAACCAAAATGCAAAATTTAACGCTATAGTTAAAGAAGTTGCAGAGTGTTATGAAAAAGGTCAACCAGTTCTTGTTGGTACAGTATCAATAGATAAATCTGAAATTTTAAGTAATTTACTTAATAAAATGAAGATACCACATCAAGTATTAAATGCAAAGTTCCATGAAAAAGAAGCAGAAATTATAGCTCAAGCGGGTAAGTATAAAGCTGTAACAATAGCTACAAATATGGCTGGTCGTGGTACAGATATTATGCTTGGTGGTAATTTGGA